>JBKJUT010000177.1:0-4786 GCA_046590515.1 Ferruginibacter sp. | reverse complement strand
TTCACATTCAAAATGACACGTTCTTTTTATTATCCCTGAAAAAAAAACCCGCCAGAGAAAAAATTCTTTTTTATACCTTTTCAGTTGAAGACGGCTTAGAAAAAAACGGTAAAAAATTAAAAATATTATACTATGAACCGATAATCTATGTCTGGAATAAAGACAGGAAATTCAGCGACGTGGCAGTGAATATTAACGAAGCCTCAAAATTATCCCTGGAAAAAAATGAAATTTATATTAAAAACCAGGTGTATAATATTCTTAGAGAGGATTAATAATCAGAGATAAATCAACTTCACATAACTTACAAAATCACTTCTCATGAGATGTACAATTTTATTATCATTAGTATTATTAACTGGATGTAATGACAATTCACACAGCAATTCTGTTGTACTAACTGATACGTTAAAAATGACTGCTGATACACCTGTGGCAGATATTAAACCAATAACTGACATACCATTACCAAAAACATACGCTAATGCACGTTTCAAAGATGTGATTGTACAAAGAACCGGTAAGGACACTTTCCTTGTCCGTGGGCAGGGACAGATTTTTGAAGCCAATTTTGGCTGGGTAGTAGAAGACGGGCATAATGAATTGAAAAAAGGCCACCAAATGACTGATGCCGGTGCTCCGGCCTGGGGCAAATTTGAATTTACAATTACGGTAAAAAAAGAAAGAGAGAATTCTACCTTAACCCTTATTCTTTTTGAAACCAGTGCTAAAGATGGCAGCCGCCAATTTGAATTACCAATGGCCTTAAATTAATAAATAATTTTCTGACATTAATAAAATGCAGTGACCGGCCTGATGTCGGAGTTGACAATCAAATTTAATAACAAAACTATATGGCACATATCAACCCACACATAAATTTCAATGGTAATGCTGAAGAGGCATTTGAATTTTACAAATCTGTATTTGGCGGGCAGTTTTCTAGAGTTACACGCTTTAAAGATATTTCAAGTCCGGGTTTTGAAATCGCAGAAATAGATGCAAATAAAATAATGCATATTGCCTTGCCTATTGGCCAAAACATTTTGATGGCCAATGACATTCCGGAAAGAATGGGAAAAGTAAATGAAAATGAAAACAGGTCTAAGATAACCGTAAGTGTAGAAAGTCGCGAAGAAGCCGACAGGATTTTTAACGGTCTGTCAAGCGGCGGATCGGTAGAAGTTCCGATTGGCGACAGTCCGTGGGGTTCTTATTTTGGAATGTTCAGGGATAAATTCGGCATTGAATGGATGGTAGATTATGACACAAAGATTAATGAGAAAGCCTGATTAAAAGAAAATGCAGTAAAACTATTATCCATATAAAAAATTTGTAAAACCAATAGCCGATTTAAAGTATAATAAGTTGTTGGAAGTACGAACCATTATCAGAATAATAATTCATTGAATATTTACATCCATGATCAGAATTGCCGAATTTAATGACCTTAAATTTAACAATGATATATATAACCAGGCTGTATCATCAGATTTTGAAACTGCAGATACCGACCCCATTATCCTGGAATACAGAGCAGCAACGTTCAACCAACAGGATCAAAATTTATTTCCGCTTTATGTATATGAATTGAATAGCAAGGTGGTTGCCTGGATTTCTTTCAACCCGTACAGGCCAGGCCGAAAAGCGTTACGGTTTACGGCTGAAATAAGCTCTTATGTAAACAAAGATTATAAGAGACAAGGGATTGGCAGTAAATTATTAAAGTTTTCATTGGAACAATCCGGGAAATTAAAATTTAAAACGCTTATTGCAATTGTTTTAGACAGGAATTTACCCAGCATTAATTTATTAAAAAAATTTAATTTCAATGAATGGGGGCACCTGCCATCAATTGCAGACTTCAATGGAGTTGAGTGTGGACACGTGTATTATGGAATAAGGATATAATTGTAACAAAACTGATATTGCCTCAAAAGTTTCTGGCGGCAAACGGGCCCGACAAAAAGATTTCGTTCAATAATCCAGGAAGGTTTAGTTAAAGGTAATATAGAGGTTACCTGATAGTTTTCTAAAAATAATTTTTATATTTAATTAGATAACTGGAGTTCAACTTCTCTTTATAAAAAGGGAGTGAAGCGGATCAAACCAGGATTAGCAAATTTAAAATTTATCATTATGCCAAAGTTTGTAATTGAAAGAGAAATTCCAGGTGCCGGAAAACTGGATGCAACACAACTAAAGGGAATTTCTCAAACTTCATGTGGTGTATTAGCCAAGATGGGCTCTCAAATTCAGTGGTTACACAGCTACGTAACCGGAGATAAAATTTACTGTGTGTATATCGCTCCTAACGAAGAAGTGGTTCGCGAACACGCACAGCAAGGTGGCTTTCCTGCTAATTCGGTAAGTGAAGTCAGGTCCATTATTGACCCGACAACTGCAGAATAGTAAATTATGGAATTTATAAATTAGCAACTGTTTTTAAAAACAGAGTGAGCCTACTTATAACAAAATTTTTTTCGCTCTTGTTGAAATAAGGAAGCTATTCATAATACTTTTTCATTGCTTATTCATTCCCTTCTTTACAAAAAGCAATCTTTCTCAATAATTTTTTGTTTCTTACTTCAACCGTTGTTAACTGGAATTTACAATTCCTTTTTAGGTGATATTTTATAATAAATTACAAAGATGAAATTGCTACTCTTAAGCTTTATATGTTTTATTTCCGCCTGTCACACTGCAAAAAAAACCGCTTATTATTTTCCCGCAGAATGGGAGCCACAAAAATCAATCTGGCTGGGCTGGAGTACAGATTCATCCATTCAGCAAGTGCACTTAGAAATGGCAAAAGCACTGAAAGGGCATGTAGGCTTAACCGTATTATCCCGCTCTGACAGCTTACAATATGAAGCCATGAGGCTGCTATCCCTGGCAGGCATTGATACAAATAAAATTAAAAAACATATTCACTACATCCCGAATGTATTTATCAGGGATGCTGGGCCCAGGTTCCTGAAAAACAGTGATAATAATTATGCAATAGCTGATTTTGCCTGGAGCAATTATGGATATCCCACATCTTTTTCCAATTACCAATACAGCGATAAACGGGGCGATATAGACAATGATTTAGCCAAAGAGCTAGGCCTGCCGGTGGTGTCAACAAAAATGGTGGCAGAAGGTGGCGCTATCGATGTAAGTTCGGATATGCTGTTATGTTTTAAGGAAACAGCTTTGCAGAGAAACCCCAATAGTACTCTACTGGAAATTGAAAAAGATTATCTGCATATGTATGGCAAGAAAAAAATGATATGGCTTAACCGGATGCCGGTTTCTGACAAGGTATTTGAAGGAGCCAAAGCCGGAAATTATTTTGGCTATGGTGCGAATGGCCATACGGATGAATTTGTACGTTTTGCCAACGACAGTACGATATTGATTGCAATGATACCAATGCATGAAAGAGCCGACAACCCCGTGAACCGGCTTGATTTTGACATTCTCAATGAAAACTACCAACTTCTTTTAAAAGCCACAAACGTTACTGGGAGGCATTTTAAAATAATTACTTTACCCGTGCCCGCCTATTCTCATTATGTTGAAAAACAGATACTCCAGGTACAGGACCTAAATGATGGAGATGGAAAAATATTATTTAAAGACAAAAAAGCAGGTGATGAAATTTACTGGCTGCCGGCTGTCAGCTACCTCAACTTTCTTATTTCAAATAAAGTAATTCTGGCAGCAAAATATTGGCAACCTGGACTTCCGGAATCAGAACGACTTAAAGATGAAAATGTGAGAGAGATTTTACAACATAATTTTCCTGGCTACACCGTCGTGCAGATTAATCCAATGGGATTAAACCGTAACGGCGGAGGAATGCATTGTGCATCGCAGCAACAACCAAAATAAATTAAACAAATAAAAAAAATAATCCGGCTGATATTTAATTTCATATCAAAAAATTTATTCTAAAATATATACTTTTCTTTCTCCGCATTATTTTTAAACACCTATGCAATGACAAGACTGTACTGCTTATTGATTTTACTTATTCCACTTTGTGTACAGGCCCATCCCGGAGTGGGTATTGTCAAAGACAGTAAGGGAAATATCTTCTATACAGATTTACACCAGGTTTGGAAAATCGCAAACGGTAAAAAAATTATTGTGGTACCGGAGGTGCATACACATGAATTATACTTAGATAAAAATGACAACCTCTTTGGAGAAGGTGGGTATTATGACGATATAGCAGTTAAATTTTATCACTTCCTTTGGGTACTCCGGCCAGACGGCCGCATAGACACCGTAGTGGGCATGAAAGAAGCATATATTCACCAGGATTTTTCTTTGGCAAAAGACAGGGATGGCAATGAATATTATCTCAAACGTTTCATGGCTCCCCACACTGATACAAATCATATTTACAAAAAGAAAGTAAACGGAGAGGAAATAATACTGGCTACGGGCAACTTTAAATCTGTAAACTGGCTGTATCCACAGGAGGATGGCAATATATTGTATGCTTCAGAAAATGCAATTTACAGGGTAGATAAATTTGGTGGCATAAAACTAATCACAGACCAGGTTTCAAACCCGGATTTTTCTGCAAAAGAGCCCAACCTACTAATCTGGGGATTATGGCAAGACGAAGATAAAAACGTATATGCAGCTTTAATGAGTCATAAAAGCAGTATCAGAATAGACAGTTCCGGAAACATTACCACAATATTCAGGTCCACTGAAAACTGGGCGCCTCTGCAAGGCATTTTTGACAATAATCATAACCTATGGGTCCTGGAAGGATCAGGCAATA
>JBKJUT010000290.1:0-4582 GCA_046590515.1 Ferruginibacter sp. | reverse complement strand
CTTAGTCATCCTGGTGCCTACTCTTACCCAACCTTTCCTGGGCGTATGTCTTGGCTTACAATTGATGTGCGGGCACAGCGCGGAAAATAACACGGTATGCCTCGGAATTTTCGATGTGGAGGTAAAGAAATTTCCCTCAACGGATATAGTTCCGCATATGGGTTGGAGTGACCTTTATGATATGTCTGGATGTTTATTCCGGGATATTAAACCGGGAGACAATGTTTATTTTGTACACAGCTATTATGCGGAATTAAGTAAATATACCTCTGCCTGTTGTAACTACATTCTTCCATTCAGT
Source organism: Ferruginibacter sp. (assembly GCA_046590515.1). Lineage (GTDB taxonomy): Bacteria > Bacteroidota > Bacteroidia > Chitinophagales > Chitinophagaceae > Ferruginibacter. The sequence continues at coordinate 4,281 of JBKJUT010000290.1, read as the reverse complement.
GCAGCTTTGCAGAAAAACAATTTTTACGCTACCCAGTTTCACCCTGAAAAATCAGCTGCAGCCGGAGAAACTATTTTAAAAAATTTTATAAGCTTATGAGGATTATTCCTGCGATAGATATTATAGATGGACAGTGTGTTCGCCTGAGCAAAGGAGATTATGCCACAAAAAAAGTGTATAACCAGGATCCGGTAGAAGTGGCAAAGGAATTTGAAGCTGCCGGTATCCGGTACCTGCACCTGGTAGATCTCGACGGTGCTAAATCCAGGCATATCGTAAACCATAAAGTATTACACCGTATAGCTACTCAAACCGGATTACATATTGACTTCGGTGGTGGTATTAAATCCATTAAAGACCTTGATATTGCCTTCAGCAATGGTGCACGCCAGGTTACAGCCGGCAGTATCGCCGTTACAGAACCGGACACTTTTATGAGCTGGCTTGAAACCTATGGTGCTGAAAAATTGATCCTCGGAGCTGATTGTAAAAACCGTAAAATAGCTATCAATGGATGGGAAACCTCATCCGAAAAGGAGATACTGTCCTATATTCAATACTATGAAAGCAAAGGAATCACGGAAGTTATATGCACAGATGTAGAGAAAGATGGTATGTTAACCGGCCCTCCGGTTGAATTATACAGGGAGATTATAGCCAACACGAATATAAACCTGGTGGCAAGTGGTGGAGTTGCTGGAATAGACGATGTATTGTTATTAAAGAATCTGGGATGTAAAGGGGTGATTATCGGCAAAGCATTGTATGAGGGAAAAATTTTACTTAATGAATTGGTTAAACTATGTTAAAGAAAAGGATCATCCCCTGTCTTGATATAAAGGATGGAAGAACCGTAAAAGGAATCAACTTTGTTAACCTCGCCGATGCCGGTGACCCGGTAGCCCTTGCACGCCAGTATGCATTGCAGGGAGCCGATGAACTGGTGTTCCTTGATATCACTGCTACCATTGAAAAGCGCAAAACGTTTGCTGAATTAGTCAGAAAGGTGGCACAGGAAATAAACATACCTTTTACTGTAGGTGGCGGAATCAATACTGTAGAAGATGTATCAGCTATGATCACTGCCGGGGCAGATAAAGTAAGCCTGAATTCTGCAGCAGTAAAAGATCCTTCCTTACTTTCCCGGGTAGCCGCTGAATTCGGAAGCCAGTGTGTGGTGGTGGCTATTGATGCCAAATGGGAAGCTGGTACATACAGGGTCTACATTAATGGTGGCCGGGTGCTTACCGGACTTGATGCTGCAGAATGGGCCGGGCAGGCTGAACGGGCTGGTGCAGGAGAAGTTCTGCTAACCTCCATGAATAAAGATGGCACGCGTGATGGATTCGATATTGAGCTTATTAAATCTGTATGCGGAGCTGTTAACATTCCCGTGATTGCGTCCGGCGGGGCCGGCACCCGCGCTCATTTCAAAGATGTATTTTTACAAACACCGGCGAGTGCAGCTCTTGCTGCAAGCATATTTCATTTCGGAGTAATCCCCATTCCTGAATTAAAGCAGTACTTAACCGGAAAACAAATTCCCATACGATGAACATTACTTATAATAAAGAAGGTCTTGTGCCTGTAATTATCCAGGATCATATTAACCTGCAGGTTCTTATGCTTGGCTATATGAACAAGGAGGCAATGGAAAAAACTTTGCAGGAAGGTCGGGTAACATTTTACAGCAGAAGTAAAAAAAGATTATGGACGAAAGGTGAAACATCCGGAAATTTCCTGGCTGTAAAGGACATACATATTGACTGTGATAATGATAGCTTACTTATATTAGCTGAACCCGCAGGTGTCGTATGTCATAATGGTACCAGGTCCTGCTTTGCTCATACTCCAGTCAAGGGATTCCTGTACCAACTGGAAAATGAAATTAAAAAGCGTATTGATGAAGCTACTCCCGGATCCTATACCAACGAGCTTTATAAAAAAGGGATTAATAAAGTGGCGCAAAAAGTGGGTGAGGAAGCTGTAGAACTTATCATTGAAGCCAAAGACAACAATGAAAGCTTATTTCTGAACGAAGGAGCAGACCTGGTTTATCATTTCCTGGTGCTTTTAAAAACGAAGAATGTAACCTTCGGCCAGGTTGAGCAGGTATTGCAACAAAGGGCTAAATAAGTTATAAAGTATGAATTTTCATTTAAAATTGCATTGACCTATTTATCCATAATTTTGCAGTATGAATAATGAAAAAGCGGTGCAGGACGGATATCTTGAGAGACTTAAAATCAAGCATTTGAATAAAATGCAGGTGGAAGCAATCGAGGCTGTTGAAAAGAATAAAGAGATAGTGTTATTATCAGCCACTGGTTCAGGTAAAACGCTCACATTTCTGTTGCCTTTAATTTCTTCTATAGACCCGGATAGCAGGCAGGTACAAGGACTTATCCTGGTTCCCTCCCGGGAATTAGCTTTACAGATTGATTCTGTAATCAGGCAAATGCAGACAGGACATAAAGTAACTGTTTGCTATGGCGGTCATAAAAGAGAGATTGAAGAAAATAACCTCGTTCAACCCCCGGCTATCATTATTGCTACTCCCGGCAGAATGGCAGATCATATACGGCGCAAAAATGTGGATATGGGCATGGTAAAATTTTTAATACTGGATGAGTTTGACAAAAGCCTGGAACTTGGATTCGCTGAAGAAATGCAGTTTATAATTTCCTCACTGCCATCTGTAGAAAAAAGAATGCTTACTTCTGCTACGTATAGCCTTGAAATACCTGCTTTCGCACAAATGCAATCAGCGGTTACATTGAATTATCTGCCTATTTATCCTGAAGCATCGGATTCTTTACGAATCCATACTTTGCGGTCTCCCGATAAGGATAAACTTGCCACCTTGTTTGAGTTAGTCTGTTATGTAAAAAACACAGCTACCATCATATTTTGTAATCACCGGGAATCAGTGGAACGTACCAGTAAATATTTATCAGACCAGGGTATAGTAAATGTATTTTACCATGGAGGTATGGAACAACGTGAACGCGAAGTGGCTTTGTGTAAATTCAGGAACAGCAGTTCCGATATTCTTGTTACAACTGACCTGGCAAGCCGTGGACTTGATATTGCCGACATACGTAATATAGTGCATTACCACCTCCCTAATGATGAGCCGGCCTTTACACATCGCAATGGACGCACTGCGCGCATGCACAATACCGGTAACGTATATGTAATATTTTCTGATGATGAAAAAATGCCTGATTACATTACGGCCCACGCAACAGAATTTGAACTGCCGGCAAAATTATCTCTGCCTGAAAAGCCAAAGTGGAGCACTTTATTCATTGCTGCCGGTAGAAAAGATAAGATTAACAAGATTGATATAGTAGGTTTTTTATCAAATATAGCACATCTGAAAAAGGATGAGATTGGCCTGATTGAAGTCAAAGATTTCTTTTCTTTCGCTGCCGTAAGGAAATCAAAGATTGGCAACGTGGTTGAGTTAGTGAAAAATGAAAAGATGAAAAATAAAAAAGTACAATTTACAGTAGCTAAATAATTACCAAAGAATATCCTGTACAAACGTCACTACTTTTTTATCAAACTGTCCGCCTTCATCAAACAGGAAGCTATGTGTAATTGGCAGCACATACACAGGATATTCCTGTAATTGGGTTTTGAATTTTTCCATTCTGACCCCGTCTTTCTCAGTCGTAAGGATTATTTTATCAGTACTCCCTATTTTTTCAAATTGCCTTATGATATCTTTAAGGTCATCGCTGGAAAAAATATGGTGATCTGCAAAGCCAAGCATATCATAGGAGTGAACATGTGTGGTAAGGAATTCCTGCAAAGGTTTTGGATTTGCAATACCGCAAATCAGCAGCACATCTGTATCCTGGGTAACGCGTGTATGAATTTTTGAAAATAAATGATAAGGTTGGGAATAAAGAATCTCAGTAAAAAAGATATCCTGGTGGGGCAGCAGTTTCAACTCTTTGGTTATTGCTTCTTTTTCCTCCAGCCCCAGGTTTGACTTACATTTTGTAACAATAACCAGGTCAGCACGTTTACTGCTGGAGGTAATATCCCTAAGGTCTCCGGCAGGCAATAATAAATCACGTGTGTAAAGATTGCGGTATTCCGTTAATAAAATATTTAATCCTGCCTGTACAGCCCGGTGTTGAAATGCATCATCCAGGATAATTACCTCAGTTTCCGGGCGGTCGTGTAATAAATGTGGAATAGCAACCAGCCCCTCCTCTCCCACGGCCACAGTAATACCAGGGAATTTCTGGTGAAATTGCATAGGCT
>JBKJUT010000253.1:0-7646 GCA_046590515.1 Ferruginibacter sp. | reverse complement strand
GGGTATTGAAACATCAGGTGGATTAATGGAAGCATTGATTCCAAGAAATTCTAAACTGCCTTCTAAAGCTGCCAGGCAATATACTACCCAGGTGGATGGCCAGCCGGGCATACGTATCAGTGTGTTCCAGGGAGAAAGAGACCTGGTAAAAGATAACCGCCAACTGGCCGAATTTAACCTTAAAGGAATTCCTGGAATGCCGGCAGGTTTTCCAAAAGTGGAGATTACATTTTTGATTAACGCCGATGGTATCTTAACGGTTAGTGCAAAGGAACTCAGGAGTGGGGTGGAACAAACCATAGAAGTAAAACCCCAGTTTGGTTTGTCGGATGAAGATGTTGAAAAAATGCTGCTGGATTCTATTACCCACGCCAGGGATGATATCGCTGCCAGGGCCTGGGCTGAAGCCACTGCTGAAGGAGAACAATTACTTATGACGACAGAGAAGTTCCTCCAGAAGCATGCGGCTGAATTGGAAAAGACAGAAATGCTGGATACTGCCTCAGCCATGCAGGCCTTGCAACTGGCATTAACCATGAACGACAAAGACCTGGTACATAAAAAGATCGAAGAGCTGAATGAAATTTCCCGTCCCTATGCGGAGCGCATTATGGACAGTGCCATTGCAGGTGCCATGAAAGGAAAAAGCATTTAACTGCTTTTTGATTTCGAAAGTCTGTACATAATTATCCAAGTCAACAGGAGGACGAAAAAAGCCAGGCTAACTACCATGGCTAATTGAACTTTAGCCGGTTTAAAGTATACCCGCACAGTATTTTCACCCCGGATAACCGGCACTGCCATAAAATTACCATAGCGCAGGATTTCTTTTTCTGTTCCACCAGCGTAATAATACCAATAAGGGTAGGCATTCTGTTGCAATATGACCGTATCAGCCACCTGGCTATGGTATCTAAAACTGAGGGAAGAACCTGAATAAGCAAGCAGTGAAATGTTGGCGGGAGTATCCGGGCTGTTTATGACAGGAAATAAAAACGGGCGGTTCATATAACCGGTGCCGGGGTTTGTCATTGTGGTTTGCAGGTATTCATGCGCAGTATTCAAGGTGATCGGGTAGGCCACCTCGTGAGTAATACCGGGTTGCTTGCCATACATACTCCAGTGGCCGGTAAGCCCGTTATTTATGACTGTGGAAGTATCATTATGAGAAATCGGTTGCAATGAGGGAATTATTATTCCTGCCGGGGAACGGTTTAGCGCCCGTTGTACATCGGCCACAGAAGCGTTGCCAACCCCGGTAAAGGGTAGGTTTAAGAGTGACGCCAGCACCAAATCAACAATTGTAACAGCCAGAAGCCATTTGAACCGTTTTTTATAAAGCATGCAAGCTATTGCACTCAAAACAAAAAACTGTATAATTCCCTGGATCCATAATGTATCAAAGTAGGTAAGTGTATCAATTAATGCCTTGGCAGGAGAGGGAGACAGCCGGATTTCATATAATCTGAACAACAGGCTGTCATGGTGTAACCAGGCCTGGATACCGCCATATAATATTGCCAAAAAAAAGAGGACAACCAAACCTCCGGTTATTTTAAGAGCAATGGTGATACCTGCATGCTCATGCTTTAAGCGGCCAATCCCTATAGCTGTAAATAGAATGAAACATACCAGTGTGATCCCAGTATAAATTCCATTCAACCTGACATAACTCATAAAAGGAAGGATATAATAGGCAGTGGTTTTAAATATGCCCCCGGTAGATAAGGCCAGGAAAAATATACCGGTTAACAGCAAGCACCACTGCCACCTGGATTTTTTTTGCAGGATGGCTGTCAGGAAAAATACGAGGATTACCAGCCCCATATAATGATTCCTGGAAGATGGATCTGTACTTATTAACCCGGGATCTTTATTTACAGATAGTGGCAATATCGTACTTACCCAAGTGCGCAACGGCACTGCATTTTCAAGAGATATAGCGAGATTTATTTTTTGTCCCCTCACGAAGTGCGGCAGAATATCAAGGTAGCCCACAATCAGTCCGGCTGACAATAAAGAAACAGTAATTGTAAGGATAAATAAGAATTTTAAGTAGGGATGTGGTGAGGTTCGCCAGCCCGGGAAAATATCATTTTTAAAATAACCAAACCCCAGAAAAATGACCATAAAATAAAAAGCCGAGATGATGAGAGTAGGGTGTGCAGATGAAAGGAATAGGTAAAAGACCAACGCAGCAGTAAGAGTGATGAGTAGAGTGCTTTTTTTCTGAAGTGTTATGAAATAAAAACTACACCAGGTAAGCAAAGCCAGGCCGCTTAGCCAGTTAACATGTTGGAGGTGACCGATATTGAAACCACAGCACATGAAGGCCAGTCCAGCCAGCCGGCCGGCCAGAGGGTCACTTGTAAAAAGCCCGGCCAACCGGTACATGCCAAGCCCGCCGATAAGTAGGTAGAGCAGTATTTCAATAGTAAAAATATATGCATTGTAACCGATGGTGCCGGCGATCAGCCAGGTCACAGGGCTCCAGTAACCGCTGCTCATATCTCCATATTGCGGGAAACCAAAATTGATGTACGGGTTCCACAGCGGCAGGATGCCGGAGTGCAGGCTTTCACTCATAAAAAACCGTGGAGGGAAATAACCGTTGAAGGCATCATTCTTTATAAAATATAGGAATGTAGAAACGGGCAGGTATGCAATGGCCAGCACAGCCACGAACAACAGCAATGTTTTAATTCCAATGCTGTTTGATTTATTGTAAACTTGCATTTGCTAAAAGTACATTTTTCAAGGTATGCCAGAAAGAAAATTTGACGATTTCGATGATCATGCTTCCGCCTACCGGGAAATCCATACTGATAATATTCGGGTATCAGGTGCCGATAGTTTCTATTTCGCAGAGATGAAAGTTAAATTATTGCAGCCCCTGGAGCACAACGTGCCGCTGGAGTTACTTGATGTAGGTTGCGGAGACGGGGCTACCGAAATGTACTTTGAAAAATTATTCCCGGCTTTTTCTTTAACCGGTATAGATGTATCTGGCCGTAGTATAGAAGCTGCCAGAGCCAGGAAAATAAAGTCTGATTTTCAATTGTATGATGGGATCACTATTAATTTCCCTGATGCAGCTTTCGATATAATATTTATGGCAGGAGTGCTACATCATATTCATTATGATCGCCATGCCGCACTACTGCTGGAGATTGCACGGGTGCTGAAACCCGGCGGCAGGTTCTATCTTTATGAACACAATCCCCTTAACCCGCTTACCCGTCACCTGGTAAGTACCTGCATCTTTGATAAAGATGCGGAATTATTACCGGTACATTATACAATATCATTGCTGCGTAAAAACGGTTTCAGTATCCGCAGGAAAAAATTTATCATTTTTTTTCCGCGGAAAGGTTTGCTCTCAGGCCTGGTATTTCTTGAAAAATACCTGCAATGGATTCCACTCGGTGGACAGTATTTTATTACTGCGGTACTTAAAAATTAATTGTTTTATCCACCAGGTACAGTGGCCGGTTCTTCGTCTCAATGAAAAGGCTGGCGATATATTCTCCTAATAGTCCAATGGCCAGTAACTGGGTGCCACCTAAAAACATAATGGCAATAATGGTAGAAGACCAGCCGGGAACGGTTTTGCCCTGGTAAAATGAAATGAGTGCAAAGATGCCGAAGGCAAATGCACAGAGTGAAATAACCCCCCCGATTAAAAAGGCAATGCGCAATGGCTTAAAAGAAAAGGATGTAATTCCTTTACTGGCAAGCCCTGTCATTTTTTTATAAGAATATTTTGAAGTGCCAAATTGCCTGGCAGGTGCATCAAAAGTGATCATGGTTGTTTTAAAACCTATCCAGCTGAATAAACCCCGCAAAAAAAGATCCCTCTCTGAAAATTGCAAAATTGATAAAAGCACCTTGCGGTTAAACGCTTTAAAATCTGCCACGTTAGGTTCAATCTTTGTATCCGAAACTGCATTGATGATTTTGTAAAAGAGGCCCCCGGTTATTTTTTTTAATACGCCGCCATCCTGGTTTTGCCGGCGTTGCGTAACAACCAGGTCGAAGCCCAGTTCCAGTTGAGCAATTAGTTGCGGAACCAGTGCAGGAGGGTGTTGCAGGTCTCCGTCCATAATTACAATTGTATCACCAGTGGCATGTTGCATGCCGGCCATCAGGGCATTCTGATGTCCGAAATTCCGGCTGAGTGAAATACATTTCACGCGATGATCCCTTATGACCTGTTCTTCAATGGCCGCGAGCGTTCCATCCCGGCTGCCATCATCCACAAATAAAATTTCATAATTATTTTTGAGGTGCAGGTCCATTTCTTCACATACCAGACGTATGTTATCTGCTTCATTAAACACCGGTATGATGATACTAGTTAGTGACACTAAGTTGAATTGAATGAAAGATAAAAATTATATAATTGGCAATTGCTATTTACCTGAATCCCCGCCGGCTTTTAATGCAGCTAACCGTGCTACATACTTCCCTAACATATCAAATTCAATATTTACAGTTTCACCTGCTTCCAGATAACGCACATTGGTATTGTGATAGGTAAAAGGTATAATGCCTGTTGAAAAAATACTTTCCGCCACATTAAAAATAGTCAGGCTGATTCCGTTCAGACAAATAGATCCCTTTTCAATCATCAGCGGTGCAAACTGTTTCCCTACCTCGAATGTGAATTCCCAACTGCCGTTCCGGTCAATGCGTTTCAGGCATTTGGCAGTAGTATCTACATGGCCCTGTACAATATGGCCATCTATCCGGCTATTGATTTCAAGGCAACGCTCCAGGTTCACAGTCGTGCCCGGCACCCATTCCGCCAGGTTGGTTTTTGATAAAGTTTCTTTTATGGCCGTTACCCGGTATGTATCTCCGCTGATTTCCTCCACTGTAAGGCATACTCCATTATGACTCAGGCTCTGATCTATCTTTAATTGCGCAGAAAGGTCCGCTTTTATCCAGAATGTCCTGTTACTGCCTTCGTTTTTAACCTGCTTTACAACTCCTGTATTTTCAATGATTCCGGTAAACATTTATCAAATTTCGTATTTTGTTGCGGATAGAATTTTTTTTTTAAAAATTTCCTTTATCTTTGCCGCCTCATTTAAAAAAGAGGTCATAATGCTGATAATAGATTCTAAAGATTGCGAAAACATAGACAAAGCGCTTAAAAAGTATAAGAAGAAATTTGAAAAAAGCCGTGTGCTGTTACAATTAAGGGAAAGGCAGGCTTTTATTAAGCCATCTATCCGCAAGCGTACCCAGGTACTAAAAGCGGTATACAAGCAGCAAATGGCTGCAGGTAAATTTGATATTTAATATTCCAGCAATATATTAAACTGATAACCGGTTATTGTAACTTTGGTTATCAGTTTTTTTATGCCCCTAACTCCTCATATCCAGTCCTGCATTGATTACCTGAAATATCAAAAACGGTATTCCCGGCACACTTTGGTATCCTATGAAACCGACCTGGTGGCATTTTTTGATTATATGGAGGTTCAGTACGGCGAATCCCGTGTGGAGAAGGTGAGCACTGTATTTGTAAGATCCTGGCTTGCCAGTTTAAAAGACTCCGGCATATCCTCAAAAACTATAAACCGCAAAATATCTTCCCTAAAAACATTCTTCAAGTACCTGTTGCGCCAGGAAGTGGTTACGGTTACCCCTATGACTACTGTCATATCTCCTAAAACAAATAAACGATTGCCGCAATTCGTGGAAATGAGTGATATGAATACCCTTTTTCAAACAGTAGAGTTTCCTGGTGACTGGAATGGGCAAACGGAAAGGTTGGTTATGACATTGTTTTATAATACAGGTATACGGCAGGCCGAGTTGATAGGCTTGAAGGAGTATCATGTGGATATAAGTAACAGTACTATTAAGGTATTAGGTAAAGGTAGTAAGGAAAGGGTAATACCGGTCAGTGCAGCCGTTGTGAGCCAAATCCGCCATTACCTGGCTGAAAAGAAAAGCCTTCCACAGGTTGTTGACCCGGGTTTCCTACTGGTTAACAGTAAAGGCAGGAAACTATATCCAAAATACGTGTACCTGATAGTTAAAAAATACCTGGCGCTTGTGACCACGATCCATAAAAAAAGTCCCCATATACTGCGGCATACTTTTGCCACCCATCTTACTAACAGCGGTGCCGACCTCAATGCCGTGAAAGAACTGCTTGGGCACAGCAGCCTTGCTTCCACCCAGGTATACACCCATAATACCATAGAAAAATTAAAAGACATACATAAAAAGGCGCATCCCAAGGCGTAAAATTTTTCTTTATTTTATTTTGAAAAACACGCGGTTTAAAGTAACTTGAAGTGTCTGTAAAATTAATCTCATTAATTAAAATTTTCGGCCTATTCCCCATTGCTACCTATTTATTGTTCACTTTAAATTTTGGTGCTATGAACGTTAACATTCAAACTGTACATTTTGATGCAGATTCAAAATTATTATCCTATGTAGAGAAGAAAATTACGAAACTTAACCAGTTTCATGACAGGATCATACATGTAGATGTGTACCTGAAACTTGATAATATTGTGCACAACATTAAAGATAAAATAGCTGAAATCAAGGTGATGATACCGAGGCATGAGTTTTTCGTAAAGCAATCTTCTAAATCTTTCGAGGAGAGTTTTGATGTAGCCATGGATGCGGTTATTAACCAGATAAAACGTAAGAAAGAAAGGCAGGCAGCGTAAAGCAGCGTGCCTTTGAAATATTTAAATCCTGCTTTACGGAGCGGGATTTTTCATTTCAGGAGGTGCCAAAGGGTTTTCATTAAAAAAATTGTTATGCAAAGTTTTTGTATTAATCATTTTCTCTTACCTTTGCCTTCCCAAAAAATAAGGCGTTGATTTTGTGTCTTTTTTGAGGAAAAGAGTTCTTTTGAGTAACAAATGATTGCCGAAGTAGCTCAGTTGGTAGAGCAGCTGATTTGTAATCAGCAGGTCGGGGGTTCGACTCCCTTCTTCGGCTCTTGAATTTGGGCAGATGGCCGAGCGGTTAAAGGCGACAGACTGTAAATCTGTTCTCTCACGAGTACGTAGGTTCGAACCCTACTCTGCCCACATCGACCGCCGTAGCCCTGGCGAAGGCGATCATCGATCACCATAGCTTTAGCGAAGGTGGACAGTTCTTTGGATTTTGGAATTTTGGAAAGTGCAATTGGGAAATTGGGTTTGAGCTTCAATTTGAAGATTTCCCAATCGGCAATTCCCAGATTAACATGCGGAAGTAGCTCAATTGGTAGAGCGATAGCCTTCCAAGCTATAGGTCGCGAGTTCGACCCTCGTCTTCCGCTCTTGAAAGTTTGGAGTTTGGTGTTTGGGGTTTGGCGTTAACCCCCCAAACACCAAACTCTAAACCCCTAACTAAGCAAGCCGTTGTAGCTCAGGGGTAGAGCACTTCCTTGGTAGGGAAGAGGTCGTGAGTTCGATTCTCACTAACGGCTCTGGTCTTTAAATGGGAGATTCGCGATACGCTCTGATAGAGCATCCCGCCCTTAGGCGGGAAGGTCGTGAGTTCGATTCTCACTAACGGCTCTGGTCTTTAATGGGAGAATCGCGATACGCTCTGATAGTAGAGCATCCCGCCCTTAGGCGGGAAGGTCGTGAGTTCGATTCTCATTAACGGCTCCTTGATGA
>JBKJUT010000095.1:0-6718 GCA_046590515.1 Ferruginibacter sp. | reverse complement strand
TTGTGACCGCGTCAGGATTCAAACCTGAAACCTTCTGATCCGTAGTCAGATGCTCTATTCAGTTGAGCTACGCAGCCAATTATTTTGGAGTGCAAATATACGGGATTCTCATTTTACACGCAACTATAACCCGAACAAAAAGTTTTCATGAATGTGATCCACCACGCTGACAAGGCTTTTGGTCTCATTGAACACCTCTAACTGCCTGTCGGCGCCGGTACCACCCTCCAGCATTTTATGTACATGACTGATGGCATGCTGGCTGCCCAAATGTGGAATTACATCATCCACAAAATCTAGTAATTCATAAATCAATACCCGGGTATTTACTTCTGTTTCCTTTCCGAAATCAATCATGCTGCCTTCAATACCATAGCGGCTGGCCCGCCATTTATTTTCATTTAATAACGCCCGGGAATACATCATGTAATTAAGATTTCGGCTGCGGAGTTTATACAGTTTGGCACATATGGCCTGGAATAATCCGGCAATAGCAGTAGTCTCTGCCACCGTAAGTGGGATATCACAAATCCTGAATTCTACTGTATTAAAAAACGGGTGCACCCTCAGATCCCACCAGATTTTTTTGGCATTATCGATACAGTTTGTTTTTACCAGGAGTTTGATATAATTATCATAATCCTCTATGCTTGTATAACAGTCAGGAATACCTGTACGGGGAAACTTTTCAAATACTTTGGTGCGGAAAGATTTGTACCCGGTAAGCCGGCCTTCCCAAAAAGGTGAATTGGTACTCAGCGCAAATATGTGTGGTAAAAAATAACGGGCAGAATTGGCAATATGAATAGCCATCTCACGCGTTTCCATACCTACGTGTACATGCAGTCCGAAAATAAGGTTGCTGCGCGCCGCTTCCTGCAATTCATTTACAATCTCGCTATACCTGGCATGTTCTGTAATGAGCTGGCTTTCCCAGTGGCTGAAAGGATGCGTGCCGCTGGCACCTACCCATAACCCGAGTTCATCTGCTATACCACTGATGGTTTTACGCAATGTGCCTACATCAATAAATGCTTCATCTACATCGGCACAAATATCTGTACCTACCTCAACTACGGCCTGGTGCATCTCAGCTTTTACCTTGTCTTTGATCACCTTCTGGCCCTCTTGTACAATCTTCTGCTCATGACTTTTTAATTCCCTGGTAACGGGATCAATCACCATATATTCTTCTTCAACCCCAAGGGTGAAATGCTTGTAAGAAAGATTTGCCATTTTTTTATATTAGGTGCCGGTAGAATTAATACAGTTTCTTTTTTTGTGAAGCCCGGGTTATATATTCACCCCAGGTAAGATTGTCTTTGTCTTTTTTGTTTTCCTGTGCTTTTTCAATGGCGTAATTTGCCGCAGTTTCAACCACCCACTCAAAATTTTCAGCACCCACACTACTTGCTTCCGCATCAGGTGCAGGGTTACAAAAGTCGATTGCATAAGGCACTCCATCCCGGATGGCGAGTTCTACCGTGTTGAAATCGTAACCCAGGTAATTACAGATACGAAGCACGATTTCTTCCATGAGTTTATGTCGGGCTGCATCCGGTTTAAAATCTGCAGCATATCGCAGGTGATGCGGGTTACGGGGTTCATAAGGCATGATCCGTACATGCTTGCCACCAATACAATAGCACCTGTAATATTCATCGAATTTTATTTCTTCCTGCAGCATCATAACCAGTTGCTCGGTCTCTGCATATTTCTCAAAAAACTCGTCCATGCTGTTCAACTGGTATACACTTTTCCAACCGCCGCCGGCGAAAGGTTTCATGTAAGCAGGGAAACCGATATACTCAAATATTCCATCCCAGTCGAGCGGGTAGGCGAGGTTAAAAAAAGAATCAGCGCTGGTATCTGGTGGCAGGTCGCGCGAAGGAAGAATGACAGTCTTCGGTACCGGCACCCCAATTTTTGTGGCCAGGCAGTTATTGAAAAACTTTTCATCCGCACTCCACCAAAACGGGTTGTTGATTATAGTTGTGCCGCACAGAGCAGCATTTTTAAGATAGGCCCTGTAAAATGGCACGTCCTGAGATATCCGGTCAAAGATTACAGCATAGCCACTGGGCTCGCCTTGCATTACCTTGTCAATTTTTACGGGTTCGGCCATGATACCGGCCACTTTCTTGCTGTTTATACGGTCTACGAATGCTTCTGGAAAGCTTCTTTCCTTTCCGTGTAATACGCCAATTTTGATCATAAGAATGAATTAATAATGAGAATGGAAAACATATCGATGTATTCAAATATATTTTTTCGAACGCACTTAAACAAATATGTTTTCGCTATGAAGGTAACCTTGCCTGCTTTTACTAATTTTGTTTGATATGCCTGATACTCACATTGCTGTTCCTGTGGTTGAAAAACACATTTTCTCTTCTGTTGTTTTAGGTCGGGATGTAACCTTTGATTGTTACCTGCCACCTGGAAAGCTTGAGGGTGCCAGCCTGCTGTTGATAAATGACGGCCAGGATTTGCGTACGATGGATTTCAGCCAGATACTGGAAAAAACCAGGGCATCTGTAATCCTGGAACCTTTATTTTGCATAGGAATACACTGTGCACCTGACCGGAAGAATGAATATGGCACGGGCCGCTATCTTGATTACAAGGGGCGTGGTGCCAAGGCTGGTTTATATCATCGCTTTATACTGGATGAACTGTTGCCTTTTATCAGGCTTACCTATCACATACATTCTTTTAAAGAAAAAGCATTTGCCGGGTTCTCACTGGGTGGATTAAGCGCCCTGGATATTGTTTGGCAACACGCCAGTGAATTTACAAAGGTAGGGGTCTTCAGTGGTTCGTTATGGTGGCGTGATAAAGACCAGGATGACCTGGATTTTGATGAAGACAAGAACCGGATTATGCACCGGTTAATCAGGGAAGGGGAGTATGCGCCCTGGTTAAAATTTTTTTTTGAAGTAGGTACGAAGGATGAAGTAGCAGACAGGAATAAAAACGGGATAATTGATTCTATAGATGATACCCAATCACTCATTGAAGAATTGAACAGCATCGGCTATGTAAAAAATGATATACATTACCTGGAACTGCAGGATGGTGGACATGATATCAGTACCTGGGCAAAAGCACTCCCGGATTTTCTTAGATGGGGGTGGGCCAGGTAAATTTATAATTTATCATATAAAAAAAACCTCCACAATTTGCGGAGGTTTTTTTTATGTAACTTATTCTTAGAACTTGATCCTGAACTCAAGTTGGCTTAGCCATCTTGCTGTGTACTGCGGGTTGAAACGCTGGTAAACTGTAGGAGCAGTTTTAGTGGCGGGATTAAATGTGTAACGAGGTGTCAGGTTGGTGGCTGAAGTGTAACTGAAATTCATTAATGAATAGTTATCATTTGCCACAATGTACTGGCGACCCCAATCCCTGTTAATGAAATTGGTAAAGTTAAACATGCTGTATCCCACTTCGGCAGAATACGTTTTGTTTCCAAGTTTCACATTAAATGCCTGTGCAATCTTAAGATCTACCACATGTGTAAAAGGTGTACGGTTGCTGTTTCTTTCTGCATATTGACCTCTGTGCTTGCTTAAGTATTTATCGTTATCAATAAAAGCATTCAGTGCATCTTTCTGAGCCTGCGGTGTAGCAGTTACAGTAGATGTAGTAATGAAAGTCATTGCCTGTAATTCTGCTACAGTAGGAATGTAGATCAGGTCATTGAAGTTGATTCCGTCTCTAACAGCCTGTCCATTATACACGTAACTGAAAGGTTGGCCAGACTGGCCATTGTATGCCAATGAAATGGTAGTTGATACATGCTTGTTTACATAATTAAATTTCTTACTTACATAACCAAAAATACGGTGAGCGGCACTGTTATCTGATTCACTTAGCATTAAGTTATTACGGCCATTAACAGTTTCCATACTGCTCCACTGGCTGTTTGAAGTAGAACTCTGTGCTTCATTGATTACTCTTGATAAACCATAATTGTAGTTACCACTGAAGTTGAAAGTTTTTCCGGCTTTGTTGATGCCTAAAGTAAGGTTATATGCAAATCCTTTCCTGCCATCTACATTCCTGATCAGGTATACCCCATTGTTATAAGGGTTAACACCATTGGAACGGATAGGAATGTTAACAGGATTTGGATACACATTACGTGAATCCGGTCCGGTTGCCATTCTTAAAGTTGGAGGTAATAAATTTACATTCTGATAATAGATATCATTGATATTTTTAGTGAACTGGTTCTCTAATGAAAGTGACCATCCTTTTTCAAGACGCTTATCAAAGGCAATTGAAGTCTTCAATACTTTTGGCATCCTGAACTCTTTAGAGATCAGGTTTAACTGGCCTTTTGCATTACTCAATGAAATACCAACTTCCTGCGGTGTATAAGGAGTAGTTCTGAATCTTACGAGGTTCTGGTTCCAGATAGCAGTGTTGCTAAAAGCACTCAAAGTATAACCACCTGATGACAGGCCGTTATTATTGTAGATGCCACCAGGCCAAACCATAGGGATACGACCGGCAAACAGACCAACACCACCACGGATAGTTACATTCTCATCTGCCAGGTTCAGGTTGAATCCAAAACGTGGAGAGAATTCTACCGGTATTTTAGGAGTTAAACCTGGCCTTGCACCTTTCAGGTTGTAATACTGTGCAAACTTTGGTAAAGCAGAGTCAATAGCAAAACTATCAGCACGTGCTGTAGTCAGGAATTTGTAATAATCTGCACGTACACCAAAATTTAAAGAAAGTGATTTGCTTACACGGATTTCATCGTTCAGGAAAAGGGCTCCTTTGAACACATTGAATTTAGCGGCAGCATCTGTATTTTTTTCATCCTTTCCACCAATCAGCGGGAAGTTGGCAGTGTACTGGGTTGGTTTTGCATTGTCAAAGAAATCCTGTAAACTGGCATACTGGTAGTTACCTGCAGTACTTGGAATAAAGGTATTATATGCTTTGAAATACTCTGCTTCAGCTCCCACCATGATGGCATTTTTGCCTAAGGTGAATTTAAACTGGTTCACCACATTGTAAGTTTCCTGCTTCAGGTAATTGAATGTAGAATTCGATTCTGTTCCAAAGTTAAACCTGCCTTGAGTTCCATCAGTGATCTGCACCACCGGGAAAGCAGTTCCTCCACCAATTGGTCCCCTGTTATCTTCTACGTTTGTAAAAGTTGCCAGGAACCTGTTACTTGAATTCCTGCCCACCTTTGATTTCAACTCGGCTGAGGCTGAATTGGTTTTTGAAGGGAAAACATATCCGTTCTTATCAAAAGCGATTGAAGTGGGTGAACTGGCAAAAACAATAGAGCGAAGTCCACTGTTATATCGATAGCTTAATGATAATTTATTTCTTTGTGAGATGTTCCAGTCTAATTTACCGGTAATCCTGTCTGATTCAGTAACAGTTTCATTATTTGTGAATCCCCCGATGTTATATCCGCCGCCACGGGCTGCCACTGTATCTTTCAGGCGCTGGATAGTAGCCAGGTCTTTTGTGTCTCCGCGGTAAGTAGCCAGGTCGAAAGGCTGTGGTGTATTGTCACGCTGTAATTCAGCACTCAGGAAGAAAAATAATTTATTCTTGATAACCGGGCCACCTAATGTAGCACCGTATGTTTTGTTGCTGAACGGGTTTAATTTGGTAGCAGAATCTTTTGGACCTGTTGGAGTTTTACCACTCAAATTCTCATTTCTGAAAATATAGTAAGCAGACCCATGTACTTCGTTGGTACCAGACTTGGTAATTGCATTAATAGCCGCACCGGTAAAATTTCCCAGGGAAGCATTGTAAGGAGAAAGCGATACCTGGAACTGGTCGATCGCATCTATAGAGATAGGAGCAATACCTGACTGACCTCCATTGGTGCCTGAATAAGCCAGTCCAAATACGTCATTGTTTACTGCACCATCAATATAAAAAGAGTTATATCTCACATTCTGACCTCCAAAAGACATCGCGCCTTCTGAAGATACGTTTCCGCCACCGCTCAATTTCATTTGAGGAACAGCACGCAGGTAGTCAGGAATGGTTCTGCCCACTGTAGGCATGTTCTGCATTCTTTCCCTGCCCACGGTAGTTTCAACCCCGTTCTTTTGGCCTGTACGCGTACTGGCCACAGTTACCTCAGCCAATTGGTTGGCCTGGGTACCCAGATCGAAATCGATTTTTTGAGTTTCACCTAAATCCAGGTATATGTTTTCTTTCACATCCTTGGAATAACCCACGAATGTGCCGGATACCGTATAGGGTCCACCCGGGTTCATGTTATTGATCTCAAAACGACCACCCGCACGGGCAGAAGTAGTGTAAATGGTTCCGGTTGGAACGTGCACAACTGTAATAGAAGCACCGGGAAGAGCTTCCCCGTTTTTGTTTTTTACCAATCCTGAAACACTACTCGTGGTAGTTTGTGCCAGCATAAAAAGCGGCATAGCCAAAATGGCCAGGATAAAAGGAAGAATTTTTTTCAACATAGTTAGTGTAGTTTTACGTGCGCAAAGAAACAGAATAATTGCCAATACTAGTTAACATTTATTAACAAATTGTTAGGCAACCTAAAATGAGGTTCTGCTGCATATGGGGATTCAACCATTTTTATTGCACCATCCAGGCTTTCGAAATGCGAAAAGGTGGGCCATTGTAAGGGATACCTTAGTAACTTTGCAGCCAAATTAAGCATATGTTAGACAGAATTGAAGATGCAATTGAA
>JBKJUT010000322.1:0-4325 GCA_046590515.1 Ferruginibacter sp. | reverse complement strand
CACGGTACAAAAAAAATCCCGGGTTAGGGCCCGGGATTTGAAATATGGTTAAAAAAAATTAATTGATAGAATAAGTACCGGTATGTTCATTTAGTGTGATAGTATAGGTACCAGGGGTTGCAGGTGTGGTGAAATTTGGACCGCCATCCCACTTGATTTTTCCCGGACCGGCATATTCATAATCGAAGGCGCCCCAGGCATTGCCAGATACAAATTTAATGTCACCTGGCTTCAATACCAGGGTTGCTGTCCATATTCCATTACCACTATACGTCATTTGAGGAGAACTCGGAGGATCCCAATCGTTCACGCCGGCGATATTCATACCATTACCTACTACTCTCATTTCGGTAGCCGGAGTCAGGCTGTATTGCAGATCAGTTGTATTTGAACCATCCCAAATTGTACGCATCCTGCCTGAAGCACCTGTCCATTTAAAATTATCCAAAGAACCGGCATCAATTGCCATCTTATCATTGTTGCTATGATCCACACCAAACCACCTGTTTAAATTATTGGCAGAATTATTCCAATCATTGCCATCATGGAATTTAAAAATATCATTCGTGTTCATATTAGCCAGTAAAATGAATTTGTTTACATCTATATAATTCATTTTGGTAGCAGGCTGGCTCCATCCCTGGAAAGAACCGATCATTCCCATTCCGCCTATTCCATTGGCTACGGCAGTCTGTAAATAATATTTTTTGTTCACCAGGTCAAAAGTGAGTCGATACACACCGGTGGTGGCTACATTGATATTATCTTCATTCACATCAGTAATATTCCCTGCGGGCAACGCCGGATCCTGGCCCCAGTCTACTGCGCCGGGTGTAGGAGGCCATACCTGGCCATTTACAAATTTAAACTGGTTTCCGCCTGTCAGACGTATATAAGTAAAGTAGGTGCCGGGAAAACGCGGATCTTCAATCATCCTTGTTGACTTAGAAATATCCCAATCACCGGGAGTAGCACTTCCTACTACATAAACCTTTACTTCACGTGCAATGAACAATTCATTTATAAAAGTGGCCGGGGTTGAGAAACCTCCTGCCGTAGCCACTACAGTCCATTGCAGTTGAGAAATAAGACTGAAATTATTTAATCCATGTGCACTGAGAGAATCACTCATACGCTTATACGACATGTTTAAAAAAGTATCGACTCCATTGTTATTTGAACTGATTGAAAACAAAGGCTGTGAAAAATTGGGAGCTAACGGGTTGTTGTTGGCATCATACTTCTTTTGCACAAATACCACTTTATACGTTACCTGGTTACTTGCTGGTACCGCATATGCTTTCTGCCACCTGAAATTAAAGAAGTCAGTGGTAGAACTGGGATTGGTATTAATAACAGTACTTGAAGATGCCGGGCTGAAAATCGTAAAGGCAGTGATTCCTACACCAAAGCGTGTGATGCCTATAGAAAAGGGAGTAGGCGCGGTCACTTTATTACTGCTGTTATCTGCCACTACTGTCCACTTATAATCTCCGCGCGTATTAGCTGCCACGCCTTTTGCATTCAACAGGCTGTCCAGGCTGGCATGGGAAATAGATATTTTCGTTTCTGCGCCATTGTTATCTGACTTCTTCTCCCACAGTGGTGTGATGAAATTGCCGGACTTTTTATCCAGCTTCCAGGTATATGTTACCGCGGTATTAACGCCGGGTTGGGCTGCACTCCATGAAAATACTATGGCTGCTGCAGGAGTAGCTGAATTCAACATCAATTCAGAATTATCTGCGGGGGCACGAAGCGTAAAAGCACCGATCCCCTCACCGGTTACCGGGTAACTAAAATCCAGCTTTTTACATGCTGCCAACATTAAAACTGAGCACAACACAATTGCAAATGGGAACTTTTTCATATATTATTTATTACTGCGTTTATAAATGTAAAACATCAAAGGCGCGGGTATTGGTTGATCCCGACACATTGATGGTGGCACCGTTAGTATCGTAATAAGTTCCTTTTACTGTATAGGTAAATTTAGATAGCACGGTACCGGTTGGTACATTCCATGAATAAGAAGGAATGAAGCCCTTGAATTTAAATATTTTTCCACCCAGGTCTGTAACCGGGAAATTCATCGGAACACCATACACATTATTATTTGCATCATACATCGTAACCGATACGCTGGTAGGAACCATCCTGTTTTCTGTAATATCTGTGGCCAGGTCCTGGTAAAAATAGATAGTGATGGCATCATCCTGGTTCATCCTGCTTGGAAAAAGGCGATAAGTGGCAGGTACGTAGGTTACAGGTGCAAAAGGGTATTTAGGTGAATCAGAAGTTTGTTTGTTTCCTGTTTTAGTTTTAACCAAAAACTGGAAATGCTTAAGCTGGCCCGGTGTTAAACCAAACAAAGCGCTGCCCGTAAAAGTATACGACCATTTGTTACCGCCTATATTGGTAAATTTCGCCGCTGCAGGTGAATTAGACCAACTTGTATTGGTGGTAATACCATCCTTTGGAGGATACTGGCTTTCAGTGGACCCCCCATTGGCAAATATCCAGATATACACTTCAGGCTCCCCTGCCAGGGTGGTACCTGTAAGGTCAATGGTAAAGGTGACTGCATCATCACCGGTAAAGGTGGAGGGTGAAAATTGTACCGTTCCAAACTGGGCATAGCTGCATTGAGCCAGCACAGCAAATACGAACAGGAAAATTATTTTACGCATAGCTATCGTTTTATTAATTCTTTTTAAATTTATAATCGTACTCAATAACCGGTTTTATTCCCTGGTATTTGATAACCTGCAAGGTTAACATTCCGGCGGACAAAAGGTTTACACTACCGATCTTGGTAGCTACTGTATCAACCCCATTAATAAATTTGATGGTACCGGGAGTGGCAATATCGTCCACCTTCCAGGTGCCGGCATTCAATTTAAAAATTTTTGGCGCCTGGCCGTAGTCGATAGAAAAAGTAGTAGGCCCGGCAGGGCTGGTGGCAAAAGTGACAACCATATCTGTAAATGGAGCAATATTAGTAATGTCCTGTTCTGTCAGGCTGATGTCTGTACGGCTGGGATCCACGAAATTGTTGCTCTTCGCGATAAGGTCTACCTGGTTTACATTCTGGAGTTTCCAGGCACCTGACAACTGGCTGATCCTGTTTTCAGGCTGGCCAATGGAAAAATTATTGTCTGGAGTACAACTGTTCATCACTAATGCAGCGATACACATCAAGCTTCCTGATTTCATTATTTTTTTCATAAATGAGTATTAATGCTTTAATTAATTACAACCTCCTACCGGGTTCTGGATATTAATATATATGGCTTCATTGCTTGGGAAAGGAAATATCAGGCCCGGGCAGTTATATACCGACCCCCGAATAGTAAGCGGTTCTCCCTTGGCAGCCCGGCGTTTAAGTTCCTGCAACCTGTTGCCTTCACCTACTAATTCCAGTTCTCTTTCTCTCCGAACAGCATCCCTGATTACTGTGGCGTTAGAGCCGGCAGGTAAAACCAATGGGGAAGTCGCACCATAGGCACGCACAATGATACTGTTGATATCGCTTATCGCCACAGCCAGGTTGGTATTGGTTTCTGCCGCAGCTTCCGCCCGGATCAGCTTCATCTCCGTTAATAATATTACCGGCATCTTGATCACTGCAGAATCAAACTTGGTAAGGAGGTAAAACCCATTTTTGGTGGTATACCACACCAATCTCTTATCCTGGTTATTGGCAGTAGCCCTTGTGTAGAACGATTGGTTCAACCTGAGGTTAGGCAAGGCGGTATTCGTGGTATTATAATTATTACGCAGCCTCTGGAAACGTCCCTGCAGGTTGTTTGTTTCTGCTACCAATCCAAAGATAGCTTCAGGTGTTCCGTTGCGGCTGTACCTTTTGCTATAGTCTGCATCAAACCCAAATCCACCATTGCTGATCACATCGTTAGAATAAGTATATGCATTGGGAAAATCATTCATCTGGAAATACACTTTTGCCAGTAATGCCTTTGCAGACCATTTGGTTGCATACACACCATTAGTGCCAGGCAATACAGCTTCCGCATCTTTAAGATCTTTAATTATCTGCTGGTATACTTCAGCTACCGAACTGCGGGTGCTTACCTGGCGGTTAGCAGTGAGACGCATCGGGATACCAGGTTGAGTTGCCGCTCCTGAAGCCGTATAAGGCTGCGCATACATTCTCACCAGGTCAAAAAATGCGAGGCCCCTTAAAAATTTCGCATGCCCTTCAAAACCTGCTTTTGTACCGGCTGAGGCCACACCCAAATTATCAAGTACCAGGTTACTCTGGAAAACCACCTTACTCATTTGGGCATAGAATGAGGCATTATCAG
>JBKJUT010000222.1:0-5220 GCA_046590515.1 Ferruginibacter sp. | reverse complement strand
TCAGTGGCTGTTACAAAAGCACCCAATGATTTAATAGACCTTATCCTCCGGGTAACTGATGGAGAAAAAGTATAACTTAAAGTAATATCCTTCAGGCGTAACCAGTTTACATCCTTTTCAATAAAGGCTTCCTCCGCCATATTCCTGTAATACAGATCATTGTAATAAGGAGTTACCACAATGGTATTCCGGGTAGGATTGTCGGAATATTCCTGTCCATCCTGCAATACACCTGAGATTACACGAGGCGTTTCCCTGTCTGCCGTAAGTTGACTGCGGCCGATTGTTGTTAAGTATTGTTTGGTACCGTTATAAATATCTCCACCCATTTTAATGTCCCATAAAAAGTTAAGGCGTACATTTTTATATGTAAGAATATTGTTCCAGCCCAGGGTAAAGTCAGGCAGCCTGTCTCCACGCACTCTTTGGTTGCCGTCAATCACCGGTAAGCCGGTAGTTGGATTAATGATCAATTCTCCTTTCGAAGTTCTTTGGTATCCCCAACCTGAAATGGTGGTGGTTGTTCCGCCACGCACAATACCGCCGGCCACGTTCGCATATACGTTGGCGTCAGCCAGGTAATATAAGGTTACGTTTTTAGGCATATCAACTACTTTATTCCACATTTTATTAAAGCTGAACCGGGTGGTATAATTGAAATTCTTTGATTTGAATGGGAGGGCCTCCAGGGAAATCTCCAGTCCTCGGTTGCGGGTGCTGCCGGCGTTCTGGGTATTTAACACGAAGCCTGTACCATAACTCAAACGGAAGTTTTCAATGATCTGCCCTTTATTAAGCGTGTTATAATAAGCCACATCAAAGTTCAGGCGGCTTTTCAGGAATTTCATTTCAGTACCTATTTCGTAGGTAGTCTGTTTTTCCGGTACTAATTCTGCATTGTTATTGAAAAAGCCATAGGAATAACCACCACCACTCGACAGGTTATTTACAAATACTGACTGGGTAGAATAGGGGCTGTTCAAACGTGCAGTGCCCGCCAATGAACCCCGTAGTTTAAAATAATTAAAGCCAGACGATTTTATCTCGGGGATAATGTCTGACATGATCAGGCTGATACCACCACCAGGATAATTAAAATCACGGTTTCTTACCGGAAGGGTAGAAGCAGATTCAAAGCGTTGGGTAAAATTCAGGAAAGCCTGGTTTTTATAATTAAATGCAAACTCGCCGAAATAAGCAACAGTGCGCAATATAGACTCATTGTATTCACCTACACGGTTCCTTAACAACTTGGTTCGTGTGCTCACTTTGGTTACATTACTGTCTTTGAGAGAACCAAGCAGGGTGCCATAGTTGGCATTGGTTACCACCTCTCCGTTTTTATACATAATTCCGTTACGGATGGAATCCACCAGGCCTGTGCCGCTGATCGCATACATCTCCGTCTTGTAATCCTGCCACATAGTTCCTACCATAACGCGGAAATTAAAATTTTTCCCCAGGGTCTTCTTTGCAGTAGCAGTTAAGGTGTGATTATAACCATGGTATTTTCTCCAGTAATTATCCTGGATACCACCCTGGTTAACGGAAAGGTAGTAAGACAGTGGATGATACCTCAAGTAACCTTCTGTCTGGTACGTTTCATAGCCCATACGTCCCGCTAAAGTCAACCAGTTGGTTGGGCGGATATTTATGCCGAGGGATGCACTATACCTGTCTGTTTGATCCTGGCTGCGATTTGACTTCACACTGAATAAGGGATTGTCAATTTCAACATTACCTGCATTGGCGCTGAAGATACCCAGCTTGCTGCCGTTATCTCCCTGGGTAGCGGTAATATCATTTACGCTGGGCCAGGCAAGTAAACCGAGCATAAAACCACCTGCGCTGCGTAACACTTTATTATTTGTAGTGTTGGTAAATGCCAGTGAAGGGGAAATATCCATCCATTTACCAAACTTGGTATAATTATTAAGTCGCAGGTTCAGTTTGTTGTACGAGTTGAAAGGGATTACACCTGTCTGGTCGAAATAAGAAGTAGTAAAACGAAAAAGTGATTTTTTGATTCCGAAATCCACCCCGAGGTTGTGTGTTTGCGCGAAACCTGTGCGGAAGAAATTGTCTACGTTGTTATAGAGCTTGGTACCAGGTGCATATGCAGGCCCATAATAGCGGAACACACTGGAGGTATCACCATTTGTACCATTGCTGTATCCATCAAATGTTTTTGGGAACTGGGTTAATCTCTGTATCCTGAAATTATTGTCATACTGGATGGCCAGTGCGGAAGACTTCGGGCGGCGTGTGGTGATAATGATGGCACCGGAACTTGCCTGGCTGCCATACAGCGCTGTGGCCTCAGGACCTTTGAGGATGGTTATCGATTCAATATCGTTTGGGTTAATATCAGAAATACGGCTGCTGTAATCAGAAATGCGATTATTCGTGCTTGTTAGACCCGCGCCTCTTTCTGACAATCCTACACCGGAACCGCCATTGGAATTTTCATCCATGTTTTGGTTATCAATTACTACACCATCCAGCACAAACAAAGGCTGGTTACTTAAAGAAAGCGAATTGAAACCACGCAGCACAATACTACTGGAAGCACCGGCATTACCGGAAGTGGTGGTAACGGTAGCACCGGCCACCCGCCCCTGAATACTGTTTACAAAATTTTCCCGGCTGGTACCTTTGAGTTCCTCGCCATCTACTGTAGGTGCAGAGTAACTAAGTTCGCGTGCATTCCTTTTGATATCCATGGCAGTCACAACCACGGTTTCCAGTTGTTTTGCTGACTGCACCAATACTACTGATAACTGGTCAGAAGTTCCTACCCGCATTTCCCGTGAGGTGTGGTCTACAAATGAAAACACCAAAAGCTGGCCGGTGGAAGCTTTGATACTGTAAAAGCCATTCTGGTTGGTCTTGGTAGCCATCCTGGTACCTTTGACAGTTACAGTTACATCATTGAGTGGCTGGTTGCCCTGGTCACTCATTACGGTTCCGGTTATCACTCTCTCCTGGGCTGAAAGCTGCAGGCCGGAAAGCAGCAGGAGGGCGTACACCGTTAAAAGAAAAATTTTTCGCATAGCTGGTCTGTTTAAGTTGTTTAAATGGTATGTGTATAGTCTGTTCATTTGGTTAGAATCAGAGCACCGTGATACCTGCTTCTGCATAAGGCCGGAGCAAGGCATGATCGGGATCGAGTTCTGTTATCAGCAAATCAATTTTGGCAATATTGCAAACTTGTAAAGGTTGAAAGGTATTTATCTTTTCAGAGATAGTAAGGCAGGCGGTTTTACGGGAAGATGAGATCATTTGCTGTTTCAGTTGTATCACATCCCAGTCATTGTCTGTAACGCCGTTTTCCAGGTCTATAGCATTTACTCCCAAAAAGCAGTAATCTGCCTTCATTGTTTTTATTTTATTCAGCGCATCTACACCGGTAGTTATTCCTGAAGATTTGGAAAGTTTATCACCTATAACTATTACGTCTATCCCCGGGTGTTGCATATACTGTGCTATGGCAGGTATACTACCCGAGACAAAAGTAGCGTGCAGGTGTGGAGGTAAGGCCTTACTCATTTCAATAATGGTACTGCCGCCACCTGTTAATACAAACATACCGTTCTGAACGAGTGAGGCTGCCTTACGGCCAATGATCATTTTATTTTTTTTCGAATAAACCCCGGAAGAAAAGTTAGCCTGGTTAAAAACCGGTGACAGAGCGCCGCCATATACTTTAATGATTTTACCTTCTACTGACAGTTCATTCAGGTCCCGCCGGATAGTGTCCTCTGATACGTCAATTTCTGAACAAAGGCTGGCAGATAATACCTTGTTATGCAGGTTTACCTGGTGTAATATATATGCCTGCCTTTCCTTTTTAAGCATTTCCTGCGTTTTGATGCAGCTAAATAAAGGTAAAATATGCAGAATAACGCATAAATCAGGCAGAATTTATTAAGGTTTTATACTTTTCTGTTTACAACTTGCTTACCAGTGTATCTGCGGTAATAGATTCATTTTCCTCGTCGGATGATTCTTCAAAATAACTGTCGAAAATATTTGCGAGGTGTTTGGCTTTATATACAGCATTGGTATAACGGTTACCTATAACAATTATGGTAGCATCCTGGGCTATCAACCTTATAAATACAGCATTACTGCCATGCCACCACCCATTATGAAATATCATTTTTTTGCCGTTGGGGTATAGGTTCATCCGCCAGCCCAGGCCGTAATTTTTAACTCCTGGCTTCTCATTACTGTAAGGAGTATACGCCATATCCAGTGTCGATTGGGTAAAAAGCGAATTGGAAGACAACGCCCTGTCCCAGGTCAGCAGGTCTTCCGGGGTAGTATAGATATTTTTATCTCCATAAGCCACATCCAGGAAATTTATCGGGATTTCACGGCCACGCCAGTCATAACTCGGACTCACCCTTACAGAATCAGCCAGGGTAAAAACATGGGTATTGTTCATATGCAGCGGCAGGAAAAAATTATTTTTAAGGTATTCAGGAAAAGTAAGACCACTGATTTTTTCCACGAGCAGGGCGAGTAATACATAATTGGTGTTACAATAATTGAAGCTACGGTCAGGAATTCCAATATTTTTAATATCGCTCTTATGCTGCACCAGGCTGTTCAACACATCCTGGTTACTGATGAATTGAGATTTATCCCAACCCAGGTCTTCCATGAAATAAAGATAATTAGGCAGCCCGCTGCGGTGACTTAATAAACTCTTAACTGTTACCCCCGGGTAGTTAAACCCTGGCAGGTATTTGCTTAACGGATCATCGATATTCAACTTTTCCTGTTGCATTAGCATCAGAACCGACATAGCAGTAAAAGTCTTACTAACTGAGGCTATATGCATGGGCGTGGTATTCGTAACCGTATCTGTTCCACCCAGGTGCAGGGTTCCTTTATATAATTCAAATACCACGTTCCCGTTTTTTGCCACCAGTACACCCCCATTGAAACCTGAATTTTTTAAATAAGTATCATACCAGGCCTGGCAGGCAGCATGCAGGCGGTTCTTTTCACCATTTGCTAATTCAATGGAGGCAGGTAACTGGATGGTGATAGAATCCCGGGTTACAGACTTAGTGGGCGGAGTAGAATGGCAGGAAGAAGTAACAATGATTAATATAAAGAATAAGGAAACCAGGGCAAGTTGCAAATAAGTATTCCTGCTGCCAGTAAAAATAAACATACGGAAGCCTCTGATATAGGATAGTCGGATGC
>JBKJUT010000221.1:0-3365 GCA_046590515.1 Ferruginibacter sp. | reverse complement strand
CCAAATTTCAGCTATATCATCTATATTAACCTGGTAAGGCTGGTAAGAAGGGTTATCACTAACAAGAGATACTTTATTTTTAGCCCGGTTATTTTTCACGATTCTTTTATATACAATTCCTTCACTTTTACTAACTACTATACAAGCCGCATTACTCTTTAATTCATCAATATTTGTCACTTTCTCACCTACAATGATACTTCCACTCGGAGTTGGCATCATACTATCACCGATAATTTCAAAAGCACGGTAGTTACCTCCACTGAGCATCGGAAGGGTAAACGTATTGAGTTCATCAATGAATTCACTATCAGCATAACCGGCAAGGTAACCTGCAGCGGCCTTCACAGGTACAAAGTGAATGACATTGCGGTCGGCTGTAGCCATTTTTTGTTGCCGGCGTTTCATCCAGTAACTGGTACCGCTGTTACTGAGATCTTTCAGCAACAGTTCATCAAGACTTAATTTAAATATGTCGCTGACAATTTCTAGTACATCTAAGCGGGGGTCGGCACGCTCCTCCTCGTAAGCCCCTATCAGGCTACGTTTGATGTTAAGTTTATTGGCAAATTCTTCCTGGGTCCACCCACGAAGTTTGCGTAAATATTTCAAATTTAAACCGGCTACTGACATAGTTAACTAATTTGATTAGTACAAATATACTAAAACTTTTAGTTCCTCCAAATAAATTTTTTTGTAATGTGAAGATTTGGTACGGGTTTATTTACGCCCTTGTATCTTTGCGGCAAACCAAAACTTGTTTTATGAAAGCAGCAGGAGCCAATTTAATGAATGCCTTTGTTTTGATTGCCGCAGGAATCTATGGATACTTTGGGCTTGCCGCCGCAGATGGCAGCCATTCACTTACCGCGCTTATTCCAGCTATATATGGATTGGTTCTTTTAGTGATGCACAAAGGGCTGGTCAATGGCAATAAGGTAATCGCCCATGTCGTTGTAGTACTTACATTAAGCCTGCTGGTTATGTGCGTGGTCCGTTTTATGAAAGTGGAAGAATGGGATGCTAAAAAGTATCTTTTTCTGGCTCTTATAATAAGCAATACCATAGCCATGATCGCTTTCATTAAAAGTTTCATAGATGCCCGCAAGAGCAGGGTATAAAAAACAATTATGGCAAAAGCTAAGGAAAGACCCATCATATTAATAACTAATGATGATGACATTACAAGCCCGGGAATAAAAACTCTGGTTGATGCAGTAAAAGATCTCGGAACTGTAGTAGTAGTAGCACCCGATAGTGCACAAAGCGGGATGGGGCATGCCATTACTATCGGCTATCCTTTGCGGATGCAGAAAATGCACCTGTTCGGCGATATTGAAGCCTGGCAAACCAGTGGTACGCCGGTAGATTGTGTGAAGCTGGCTGTAGACAAAGTTTTGCACCGAAAACCGGACATATGCCTCAGCGGGATCAATCACGGTGCCAATCATTCCATCAACGTAATCTATAGCGGTACCATGTCCGCAGCTATGGAAGCATCTATTGAAGGAATACCAAGTATCGGATTTTCGCTTATGGATTATAGTTATGAAGCTGACCTGGAGCCGGCCAAAAAAATTGTACGCGAAATCGTAATGGAAGTACTGGGGAAGAAACTCGACAAGCATTTATTGCTTAACGTTAACATTCCTTCAGTGCCATACGAAAAAATAAAAGGAATAAAGATCTGTAAGCAGGCGTACGCAAAATACGAAGAAGATTTTTCGGAGCGGCTGGATCCTCATGGTAAGAAATATTACTGGCTCACCGGGGTTTTTAAAAACTTTGACAAAGCCAAAGACACAGATGTGTGGGCACTGCAACACAATTATGTGAGCGTGGTGCCGGTGCAATTTGACCTGACAAATTATACATTAAAAAAGTTATTAGAAAAAAACAAAACCTTTCAATGATATTTAATAGAGATGATGTAAAGTTGGGGCTGGCACTGGGTTTAATAGCGCCTGTCCTGGGATTGATTTTATTCATCCTTTATAAATTTAAAGGACTTACATTAAAAGAAGGTTTCCAGTTTTTTATGGTGGAACCCGGTCTACGCACATTCTCCGCAGCTCTCAGCCTGGCACTTCTGTTGAATGCGGTGTTATTTACTATTTATATCAATACAAACAAAGATCTGACAGCTAAAGGAATTTTCTTTGCAACCCTCGTGTATGGCGCAGTAATTCTCATTATCAAAACTATTTACTAGTTAATTTTTACATGCTTCTTTGGGAAGTCTTTAACGCTATTTTAGCCAACTCTTAACATGGCAGGCTGGTTATTTTGGTGATATTTGTGTTTCAATATTCAAGTAAAAATTTTCTCATAAGCAGTTAGTTTTGGTAAACGGAACGCCTTTTCTAAGGGGTTCCTCATTTTAATTATCACCTGTTTTTTTCCTGTGTTTCAAAGAGATTAAAACGTCACCTGTTGTAACAGGTATTTTATCATGGCTTATTATATTGGTTGATGGTAACTGTGCAACTAAAACCATTATTTCATCGGGGCAAAGCCTGCATAGGCATCTATTTCGAGAATAATAAAAATGTGCTTGAAGCATTAAAAAAGGTTACAGGTTTACGATGGAGCCAGAGCCAGCGTTGTTGGTACCTGCCACAAAAAGACGGGTTATTGAAGGCCCTTATAGATCTGTTAAGCCCTATAGCTACCGTACATACTGAATCCTTTACTGATGTTCCTGTCTTAACCTTACCGCCATCAACATTGCCCCACCACGTTCCCCGTGTTATAGCAGTTGCCAGGCCACGGGTTACTGCCGGCATTTCAGATGTGAACCAGGCTGAATTAGGGCGAATGATTGCCATGTTACAAATGAAAGCCTACAGCAGCAGTACCATCCGCACGTACCGGCAGGAGTTCTCCGTGATGCTGCAACAATTGTGGAAGCGGGAAGTGTCTACTTTAACTGCGGAGGAAGTGAAGCGGTACATCTTGTATTGCAGCAATATCCTTCGACTTAGCGAAAACACGATACATAGCCGGTTAAATGCTTTAAAATTTTATTTCGAGCAAGTCTTACACCGGGAAAAGATTTTTGTAGAGATACCGAGACCAAAGAAACCGTTGATATTACCAAAAGTATTGGGGGAACGGGAGATCGGCCAGCTATTTAATGCGCTGGAGAATAAAAAGCATAAGGCCATTTTATTTACGGCCTATAGTGCAGGACTAAGGGTAAGCGAGGTAGTTAAGCTGAAGATACAGGATATTGATAGTGACCGGATGCAGATTTTTGTACAGAATGCAAATGGAAAGAAAGACCGGTATGTAATGTTAAGTCCTGTGTTACTGGATATATTACGCAGTTATATGAAAGTATGTAAGCACCAGCCCAAATTATA
>JBKJUT010000069.1:0-7394 GCA_046590515.1 Ferruginibacter sp. | reverse complement strand
GAATGCTTTAGGATCCTGGTCTGTAATTAATTTTTTTACCTCATCAATTGTCAGAACTGATAACTCTTCGGCTGTATATTTTCCCTGCGCCCCGGCGGGAGGCAGTTTAAGCATTTTTTTACCGAAGCGAATGAATGGTCCCCACCTTCCGTTTTCGAGTGCAATTTTTTCTGCCGGCCATTGCTGTATAAAACGGTTAGCTTCCTTTTCTTTCTTTTTTGAAATAAGTTCGTTGCAGTCTTGTTGAGTAAGTAAATCAAAATTATATGCCCGCGGTACATTAATGAACATGTCATTCCATTTGATAAACGGGCCGAACCTTCCTTTTCCTTTTGTAATCGGCAACTCATCAAAGTAACCGATCGGCGCGTCTTCAACCTGCTTGGCTTTAATAATTTCCACCGCCCGCTTCATATCAATTTCTCCCAGGTCTTCTCCTTTGGGAATGGAAATAAACTGCTCACCGAATTTTACATAAGGGCCGAAACGCCCGATATTGACAGAAACTTCCAGACCATCATGTTCACCCAGGTTCAGCGGCATTTTAAATAATTCCAGGGCTTCTTCCAGGCTGATTGTTTCTATACTTTGAGTAGCCTTTAGTTTGGCGAAACGTGGTTTTTCATCTTCTTCATTTATTGCCTGTGCACCAAGCTGTACCATTGGGCCATATCTTCCCATACGCGCTGTTACGGGTTTACCGGATACAGGATCAGTACCAAGGGTTCTTTCACCTACCGCTCTTTCGGCAGTTTCAAGCGTGTGTTCGACCCCGGTATGAAAAGGCTCATAGAAATCCTCCACCATTTTATTCCATACCATTTTTCCATCCGCTATTTCATCAAATTCTTTTTCGATATTGGCTGTAAATGAATAATCCATCACTTTGGTAAAATGCTGGTTCAAAAAATCCGTAACTACCAACCCTAGGTCAGTGGGGAATAGTTTTGATTTTTCTGCACCTGTATTTTCATTCTGCGTGAGTTTCTGTATTGCACCATTTTTCAATTCTATTATCCGGTACATCCGCGGGCTGCCTTCTTTATCTTTCTTTTCTACGTAGTTCCGTTTGATAATGGTTGAGATAGTAGGAGCGTAGGTACTCGGGCGGCCTATGCCTAATTCTTCAAGTTTCTTTACCAACGAGGCTTCTGAATAACGGGCAGCGTGGCGGCTGAACTTTTCAGTAGCCAGCATCCGGCGGAATTCGAGTTGCTGACCGACGGTAAGATTGGGAAGCCGGCTTTCGCCTTCTGCCACTTCTTCCTTTTCACTTTCTTCTTCGTCTGTGCCTTCCAGGTAGACTTTCAGAAAACCATCAAACTTGATCACTTCACCACTGGCGGTTAGTTCTTCATTATTTGTACTGATATTTATTTTGGCTGTCGTCTTTTCAAGTTCCGCATCAGCCATCTGGCTGGCAATCGTACGTTTCCAGATCAATTCATACAAACGGTTCAGCTCCGCATCATTTACTGAATGATTTTCCATGTAAGTAGGACGTATAGCCTCATGCGCTTCCTGGGCACTTTCATTTTTATTTTTAAATTTACGAACCTGTAAATATTGTGCGCCATAGCTTTTGTTGATCTCAGATTTGATGCTGTCCATAGCCGTTTCGCCCAGGCTTACACTGTCAGTTCTCATATAAGTGATCTTACCGCTTTCATATAAACGTTGGGCGAGTAACATGGTTTTGCTGACACCGTAACCCAACTTCCTGCTGGCTTCCTGTTGCAATGTCGAAGTTGTAAATGGGGCAGCCGGCGTCCGCTTGCCGGGACGCACCTGTATATCTTTTACTGAATAGGATGCGCCTATGCAGCCTTCCAGAAATTTTTCGGCTTCGGCAGATTCTTTGAACCGGCTACCTTCTGCTTTAAAAGTCACAGTACGGTCACTGTTATCAGTAGCTGCCAGTATGGCTTCCACTTTAAAACTGCTCTGTGCAGTAAAGGCATTAATTTCGCGTTCCTTTTCTACAATAAGTTTTACAGCCACGCTCTGCACCCTGCCTGCGCTCAGGCCACCCTGCTGACCGATTTTGCGCCATAATACAGGGCTCAGTTCAAATCCCACAATCCGGTCTAGTACCCGGCGTGCCTGTTGGGCGTTAACAAGATCCATATTTATGGTGCGGGGATTCTGTACTGCTTTTTCTATTGCTGGTTTTGTAATTTCATGGAAAACAATCCGCTTGGTTGTTTTGGGATCCAGTTTTAAAACCTCCGCCAGGTGCCAGCTTATACTTTCCCCTTCGCGGTCCTCATCCGAAGCCAGCCACACTTCCTGCGATTTTTTGGCAATTGCCTTCAATTCATTAACTACTTTTTGCTTCTCAGCAGAAATAATATACTTGGGTTGAAAATTATTCTGGATATCAATCCCCATATCATTTTTCTCCAGGTCACGAATATGTCCATAACAGCTTTTCACTTCGAAATCCTTTCCAAGAATGGCCTCAATCGTTTTCGCTTTCGCCGGTGACTCTACTATCAATAAATTTTTTGCCATACTATTTTTGATTCCCATGGGCCCGGGCCCAGGTTTATATTTTAGTGTGAAAAACACGTTTTCAAACCACGCCAGCAGCAAAAACTTTTTCACTTGCTACATGCAATATTACTTTAAAAATAAAAAATCGGATTTTTTCCCTCAAAAGAAGACATTAACGGCTGCCGGATAAAAAGGAAACAGCGGCAGACTGTACAGCAGGATCCCTGTATATTTTACGGTGTCCAAGACCCCGGGTGATCTTAAATTCTACATTATTTAATCCCTGTTTCTGAACTTCTAACGCATCTTTTAAAGGGGTTACATCATCTTCCTCATCATGTATCCAGAGTATTTCTGCATCAATATTTCTGATAGACCTGTTAATCGAAAACCACGAAGTATTTTCTCCGGTCAGGCGGAATATCACCTCGTCTATAGACTTCCGCAAGCCAGGGCTTCGGACGCCAAGTATTGCAAGGGCATGGTCAATTGCGGTAGTAGTTTCCGTTGCAGGAGCTATGAGCACAATACGGGTGCCTTTAACTGCGGGAACAATTTCCAACGCGAGGCTGAGAGCCAGTCCGCCAAAAGAATGAGCCAAAAAATAATGAATGGGGCCATATATATTGAGAATATGCATAACCATATCACTGTATTCAGCAGCATTGAGCGTCTTGCCTTCACTTAAGCCATGAGCGGGTGCATCAAACGCTAATACTTCCACACCTTCATCTGCCAGGCCCCTGGCATATGCACTGAAATTCTGACTGGAGGAAGCAAATCCATGCAACAATAAAGCACGTGGATTTCCCCCTTTATTATACCGGTAACCATTAATCATTTTGCCATCCAGGTTGAATTGTATGGCTTCACAATTCATAAAATTATTTTCTACAATAGATTTTTTTGAGGGAAGGGGAGTGCAGAATAATGTAAATGCAGTTTCACCGGCTTTTCTAAGGTTGATGGCAGCCAACAGGTTTAATTTCATTCGCAAATATCCCAATGCTAACTTTTGTTGTACATTCATCCGCCCAAAGTTATGATTTATGAAAGTTGCAGTTATCGGTTCTGGGAATGTGGCCACCACGCTAGCCAGGCTTATTCATAAGCAGGGTCACCTGGTTCAACACGTTGCCAGCCGCCAGGTGCAAAATGCACAGCAACTGGCAAATGAGTTCAATGCAACTTACTCTGATTATACTGGAGTAAATGAAGTGGTTTCCGATTTATTTATTATAGCAATACCTGATAATGCAATAGGGGATTGCATTTCTCATTTCCACACCGGAAACCGTGTACTGGTGCATACTGCCGGTTCTGTATCTAAAGATATTCTTGGTTCTGCTGCTGATCATTATGGCGTATTATATCCACTTCAAAGCCTGAGAAAAGAAATGCCTTATATACCTGGTATACCATTTTTGGTAGATGGCAATTCGCAGGAAGTAACAGCATTCCTCATACAGTTTGCTGGTTCTCTTGGCGACCGGGTAGAAGCCTGTGGAGACCAGGACAGACTTAACCTGCACGTAGCTGCGGTTATAGTTAGCAACTTTACCAATCACCTCTATGCCCTGGCTGAGAATTTTTGCGGGAAAGAAAATATAAATTTTGACCTGTTAAAACCTTTAATACTTGAAACTGCCCAAAGAATTCAATTGGTTTCGCCAATGGAGGTGCAAACAGGGCCTGCTGTAAGAAAAGATATTCAGACACTGGATAAGCACCTTAAACTATTACAGGATCATCCCAAATTAAAATACCTGTACCTGAAATTAACGGATAGTATTATGCACAATTAAATGAATTCCTATTTATGGGGGAACACGATGTCTGTACGAACCCGGTAAGGATCTTTTTGTTTACCATCGCTGTCATACATATTATCAATATATACTTCAAATGGAGGAGCCGATGCGCGTTTTTTATAGGATTTCATCCAGTCTTTCAACGCTTCATATGCCTGGAAGGTTTGCGAATAAGGGCCGTAGAAATGTGCCACCACCGCACTGTCGGACTCAATACTTTTAATGTATACGTTTTTCGGAAGTTTACCAGGCTTTTTATTAACAGGCAATCCTGCCTCAAAAAAGAACGGCGGGCTGCTGGTGCGATACCAGGCCATTCGCGGACCGGATTGCTGAATTTTCTGGGCTTTAATAATTTCCGGTAAAATGGTCCGGTAAATATTGGCCATTTTTACACCGATACCTTCGCTGCTCGATGCGCTGTCCTTCATTACCAATACCAGCCTTTTTACAGTTAAGGTATCTGTAATGTTTATGATTGGAGGTTTGGAAACAGTATGGGAGGGTTTTGTTGTATCTGTTTTGTAAATCACAGTAGGTGCGGGAAGAGGTGGTTTTTCTTCTTTGCCCGTATTGCAGGACATAAAGGAACACGCTATAACCAGAGCAAACACATGTATTTTATACCTCAATGCTATCATATTTAGTACAATATAGCGCAAATTGTTACGCTTTATACATCAATTATGACTGGTATAATCATTCTTCATAAATGAAGTTTTCCTTAGTTGGTAATTTGCAGTAGGTTTGCAATCCGAAATTTGCGTTGTATGTATAATGTTACTTTTAAATTTGAACAGAAGGGATTAGAGCCCATCACAATAAAAAATGTAGAGGCCGAACAGTCTATCCTGGAGGTGGCTCTCAAAAATGACATAGAACTGCATCATAATTGCGGCGGTGTGCGGGCATGCAGTACCTGCCACCTGTATGTGGAACAAGGGGAGGATTATATTGAGGAGATCAGTGATAAAGAAGAAGATTTTATTGACCGCGCAATCAACCCACGTTTGAATTCCCGTTTGGGTTGCCAATGTGTGTTACACCCGGGTGATGGAGAAATAACAGTTACTTTACCAGACCAGACCCAGTTTTTAGGAGAGTAAGTATTTCTGTTTAATACTCATATTAATTATCAATTTTACATAGCTATGGAGTTTGATCTGCCTATTTTTTGGAATGATTATGAAGATATAGCCATAAAGCTATATGAAAAGTTTGGTGATGATTTTACGGAAGCCAGGATCTACCGGCTTCGTTTTACTGATTTGCATAAATGGGTGCTGGAGTTACCTAACTTCCAGGGAAAACCAGATGAGAGCAATGAAGGCCATCTTGAAAGAATTCAGAGTACATGGGTGTATGAATGGAGAGATAACCAGAAATAAACTGATTATTGCATGAATATTTTAGGTGCCTTTAAACAAATCAAAGTTTTTGTGCTGGATGTGGATGGTGTACTGACCGATGGCTGTGTTTTGGTGCTCGATGACGGACAGCAGGTCCGGCGTATGAATATTAAGGATGGTTACGGCTTACAGTTAGCTATAAAAAAAGGGTATAAAATACTTATAATATCCGGCGGTACTTCAGAAGCCGTACGGCTGAGGCTTCAAAAACTCGGCATTACTGATATTGTAATGGGTGTGGAAAATAAAAAGAAGGTAGTCAGCGAATTTCTTTCAGACAAAGGATTCTCAAATGAGCAATGGATTTATATGGGAGACGATATCCCTGACCTGGAGGTAATGAAAATGGCGGGCCTGGCCTCATGCCCGGCCGATGCGGTTCCTGAAATAAAAAAAGCTGCACATTATGTTTCCTCTCAAAAAGGCGGCGAAGGTTGTGTAAGAGATATTATTGAAAAAGTGCTTAAATTAAACGGGGACTGGGATCTTGACAGCCAGGTACCTTCCCGGTAAAAGTAAAATGATCTTCTCGTAAATGAAACTATTAGGCGCATTTCTAAGGTTGGTACGTTGGCAAAACCTGCTGTTTATCGTGCTTACTCAATGCCTTTTCTTTTTTTTTGTTTTTGGTGCAGTAAATAACATTCCGGTTTACCGGTTAACCAACGACCCCCTGTTTTATATTTTAATGGCTGCCTCTGTTTGCATTGCCGCTGCCGGCTATATCATTAATGATTATTTCGATATGCATATTGATGCTATCAACAAACCCGGAAAGGTGGTCGTAGATCGAATGTTACGCCGGAGGTGGGCCATCGCCTGGCACCTGGTACTTTCATTTATAGGAATTATTCTGAGCCTGTACTTTGGCTGGCGTACCCGGAATGTAATAGTTCCCGCCGGCAACATTGCCTGTGTGTTGCTGTTATGGTTCTATTCTACCACTTTTAAGAAGAAACTGCTTGTAGGCAATATTATTATCAGTGGATTGACAGCCTGGGTTATACTGGTGATTTATTTTGGCTGGTCTTCTGCGATTAACCGGCCTGGTTACGGTGCCGCTGTATATGATTCCGAGAGAAGTTTTTTTAAAATGTCAGTATTATATGCTGGCTTTGCTTTTATAGTTTCTCTGGTTCGCGAGGTAATTAAAGATCTAGAGGATATGGAAGGAGATATGAGATATAATTGCCGTACAATGCCGGTTGTTTGGGGTGTGCCTGCCAGTAAGGTCTTTAGTGCAGTTTGGTTACTGGTATGCATAGGTGCTTTGTCTATAGTGCAGATTTATGCCTGGAAACTTGGTTGGCGCTGGAGCGTTATTTATGGAGTATTGCTTATCATCATACCCCTGCTTATGATTTTAAAAGGATTGTATCCTGCAGCAAAACCGGCCGAATATCACCGGCTGAGTTCCTGGGTAAAGCTGGTAATGCTGACCGGTATATTATCTATGATATTTTTCCTTTTCACGTAAAATCCAGGCGCGTATGAAGAAAATTATTTTAGCTTCCCAGTCACCACGCCGCAAGCAGTTATTGGAATGGGCTGAAATTGATTTTACTATCCAGGTGGCTGATACAGATGAATCTTACCCGGGAGATTTGTCATTCGAAGATATTGCCATATATATTGCCCGTAATAAGGTGAGGGCCGTGGCAGTAGAGGCTAATTATCA
>JBKJUT010000238.1:0-4297 GCA_046590515.1 Ferruginibacter sp. | reverse complement strand
GAAATTGCCATGGAAAACCGATTGCCTGTCATTTATATTGTGGATAGTGCAGGTGTATATCTTCCCTTACAGGATGAAATATTTCCGGATAAGGAACATTTTGGCCGGGTCTTCCGGAATAATGCACGAATGAGTGCGATGGGAATTACCCAGATAGCTGCGGTTACGGGTGCCTGTGTGGCAGGTGGTGCGTATTTGCCTATTATGAGCGATGAAACCCTCATGGTGCAAGGTGCAGGTTCCATTTACCTGGCCGGACCATATCTGGTTAAAGCTGCCATTGGTGAAACGATAGATAGTGAAACCCTCGGTGGGGCTGTAACTCATAATGAAATATCAGGAATTGCAGATTATAATTTTAAAACAGAAGAAGAATGTCTTGACCAGGTGCGACGTATCATAGGCAAACTGGGAGCCCCTTCCGAAGCGGGTTTCAACCGTACGGTATCTTTAGAACCTAAGGGAAGTAAGCATGATATTTATGGCATCATGAGTGACGGCAATTCCAAACCTTATGATATGGTTGATCTGATTGATTGTATTGTAGATGCCGACAGCTTCGATGAATTTAAGAAAGATTACGGCAAAACAATTGTTTGCGGTTACGGCCGGGTAGATGGCTGGGCAGTAGGTATAGTGGCCAACCAGCGCCTGATCGTAAAAAATAAGAAAGGAGAAATGCAACTTGGCGGAGTAATATATAATGACAGCGCTGATAAAGCTGCACGTTTTATAATGAATTGTAACCAGAAAAAAATTCCCCTGGTTTTCCTGCAGGATGTAACCGGCTTTATGGTTGGAAGCCGCAGTGAACATTCAGGAATTATAAAGGATGGCGCAAAACTGGTGAATGCTGTAGCAAACTCGGTAGTGCCAAAAATTACCATTATCGTGGGCAACTCGTATGGCGCAGGAAATTATGCT
Organism: Ferruginibacter sp.; assembly: GCA_046590515.1. GTDB lineage: Bacteria > Bacteroidota > Bacteroidia > Chitinophagales > Chitinophagaceae > Ferruginibacter. The sequence goes on along the minus strand of JBKJUT010000238.1, from coordinate 3,373 downwards.
ATGTGCGGCAAAGCCTACGACCCCAGGTTCATATACGCCTGGCCAAGCGCAAAAATTGCGGTCATGGGAGGAGAACAGGCTGCCAAGACCATGCTGCAGATACAGGTAGCGGGTATGAAATCCAAAGGAAAAGAAGTTAGCCCGGAAGAAGAAGCGGAGATACTTGCCAAGATCACCGATGACTTTACAAGGCAGACAAAACCTGAATATGCTGCCGCACGGTTATGGGTAGATGCTATCATTGATCCCTCAGCTACACGCCAGGTTATTTCTGAAGGTATTGCTGCTGCAAATAATAATCCCCATATCGCCGAATTTAAAACCGGGGTTTTCCAGGTCTGAGATTTCCTGCCACATGAGTGAAATAAAAATTTATACTGATGGATCTTCCCGTGGTAATCCGGGCCCGGGCGGGTATGGAGCAATATTGCTTTCCGGCCACCATCGCAAGGAATTATCGAAAGGCTACCGGCGTACAACCAATAACCGGATGGAAATCATGGGTGTCATCGCCGGGCTTCAATCTCTCAAGAAAAAAAATCTGCCGGTTACAATTTACTCAGATAGTCAATACGTAGTAAATACCATTGAAAAGGGGTGGTTGAAAAACTGGTTAAAAACTGATTTTAAAGGCAAAAAGAATAAAGACCTTTGGAAATTATATGCGGAAGTAGCGGCAGGTTTCCAGGTAAAATTTGTCTGGGTCAAAGGGCATGCGGATAACCCGTATAACAACCGGTGTGATGAACTGGCTACTGCGGCCGCTGACGGTAACGGGTTGGATATTGATATTGGATATGAAGAAGAGCTATAGAAATAAAAAAAGCCATCATAATGATGGCTTTTGAATTATTTAACTGAAAGTAATCAGGCGATCACTTTATTATCATGTACTGCAAAATGACGAAGCGCTACATATCCTCCGAATAATACCGCACTATAGCCAAGATCTACCAGCAGGCCTTTCTCCAGGAAAGGTAAACCAGCAGCAAGACAATTAATATATCCACTGAAACTATAAGCATATGCATGGTAATCATTACCCTGCAAAAGCCAGACAGCACTATTGGAAAGCAGGTAAAATACCACTGAAGAAAGTAAAGAGAATCCTATCACATTGCCGACACTGATCTTTTTAAGATTAAATCCAATTACAGTTATTAGGGCCAGGATACCATAGCCAACCAACTGTCCCCATCCCCAGAACCCCTGGGTAATATTGAATACTTCAAATAAAATGTCTGCAAGCAACATGGCAAATAACGGAAGGGCAAACGCGACCTTCTTGTTTTCAATGACAGCACCGGCAAACAGTGCCATGGCAATTTGCGGGGCAAAACTTAAGGGGTAAAAGAACACCCGTGCAAGCGCAGCAGCGACAACCATTACCACGGCTATAATTACTAAAGTGACATTTTGTTTTTTCATACTTTTTGTTTTCCCGGTTAATTGGATGTCTTGATATTCATCCTGCCCGGTTCCTGCGCAAAAATAGGTAATAAAATTTTATATCTTCCTCCCCGGCAGCGGGTTTTTTCTCCTTGCCATACACCTGGTGTTATTTATATTTCCATATGGCCAAACATCTACTTACCGGCAGAAACGGTGAACGGTTAGCTGAAATCTGGTTAGTGGAAAAAGGCTATCGCCTACTGGAAGTAAACTGGAGATTTAAAAATTGGGAAATAGACCTCATTGCGGAAAAGCATGGCATATTACATTTCATTGAAGTAAAGACCCGGACTTCTCTCCTCTTTGGCCACCCGGAAGAAAGTGTAGATCATCACAAAATCCGGCACCTGGTTAATGCCTCCGCCGAATACCTATACCTGCATCCCGAATGGCAGCGGATACAAATTGACGTGCTTTCCATCCTTCTCAAAAACGGGATTCCTGATTTTTTTTTAATTGAAGATGTGTACGAATAAAATGCAACTATTTATTTTCATGTACCCTGGCAATCATCTTTTCCACGAAGCGAAAAGTAGCCGGACAGAAATCAATGTTTTGCTTGTGTATGGGTGCATAATCGACCCATTTACGTCGCGACAGATGCGGGAATCCTGAACAATCTATGGGTCGTACCGCATAGATGGAGCATTTATTATCTTCCAGGTTCAGGAACTGGCAAGGTTGTGATTTATTAACCATATCCTGTTGCCGGTCTTTCTTTAACCACTTCCTGGTAAACACTTCAGGGGTTTCATTGAAATGGGCGGAGATCCGCTTAATATCCTGCCTGGTAAAAGTGGGTGTCATTTTTTTACAGCAGTTGGCACAGCTAAGACAATCCACTTCTGCCCAAACCTCCTGCTCTACCAGCGGCGCAAGTTTTTCTATACCACGAGGTGGATTTTTCCTGGTCTTGTTTAAAAAATCGCGGAAATATTTCCGGTATAGTGAAAGTTTTTTCCGGAAGGATCTGAAATTAACAGGAAGCATGTGAGCAATTAATGATAATTAAATGAGGAGCGAAAATAATGTTTAATTAATTTGTACAATCATTGATTTGCACATTATGTGGGAACCCTATAAAAGAGGATTTAAAGCCTGGCTGCAATTAGAGAAATCACTGGCTGAAAATTCCGTTTCGGCCTACCTGCATGATGTGGAAAAACTGACTGCATACTTATCCGGCAAGGGGATTACACCCACTCCTGCAGATCTGACATTGCAGGACCTCGAAGGATTTGTTCAATGGATACATGAACTGGGGATGACATCTTCTTCCCAGGGGAGGATCATTTCAGGGATTAAAACCTTTTACAAATACTGCCAGGTTGAACAGATCAGTGTCACCGACCCTAGTGTATTACTTGATTCGCCTAAGCATACCCGCAAGTTACCTGATGTACTGACCTTTGAAGAAATTGAATTGGTAATTGCGTCTATTGACCTGAGCAAGCCTGAGGGAGAAAGAAATAAAGCAATCCTGGAAACAATGTACAGTTGCGGTTTGCGTGTAAGTGAAGTAATTAACCTGCGTATCAGTTGTCTTTTCCTGGATGTAGGTTTTATAAAAGTTACAGGTAAAGGTGATAAAGAAAGACTGGTACCTATAGGAGATGCTGCTATAAAACATATCCGCCTATACGCCAAAACTATAAGGCCACATCTTCCCTTGATTAAAGGCCAGGAAGATTTTATCTTTTTAAACCGCCGTGGTAATAAATTAAGCCGGGTCATGATATTCCTGATAATTAAAGAGCTGGTGAAAATTGCCGGCATCAACAAGAATGTATCGCCACATACTTTCCGCCATTCTTTTGCCACGCACCTTGTGGAAGGCGGAGCAAAAGAATGGCGGAAAGTATGTGGCGATACATTCTTGTTAATGCCGGCAATTTTCACCAGCTCTTTAATTATCAGGAAT
>JBKJUT010000228.1:0-5074 GCA_046590515.1 Ferruginibacter sp. | reverse complement strand
AACCTGGGCACCTATTACCCGTTGGGCGGTATGATCAGTATCACCAGGGCGCTTACCCGCCTGGCGGAAAAAAAAGGTGTATCTATTGTGTACGAGGCAGTAGATTCTATCCTGGTTGAACAGGGAAAGGCAATAGGAGTTAAAGTAAATAATAAAGAGCTGCTCTCAGATGTAATCATCAGTAACGTGGATGTATATTTTACCTATAAAGATTTACTGGGAGATGAAAACCTGGCGGCAAAAGTGCTGAAACAGCAAAGAAGTAGCAGTGCTATGATATTTTACTGGGGAGTGAAAAAAAACGATCTCGGGCTGGGCCTGCATAATATTTTTTTCAGCAAAAATTACCAGGAAGAATTTCACCAACTTTTTACCCACCTTGACCTGGGTGATGATCCTACTATATACATTAATATCACTTCCCGCGAAGAACAGCAGCATGCACCCGGCGAAAATGAAAACTGGTTCGTCATGATAAATGTACCGGCTAACGTGGGCCAGGACTGGCCCCGGCTGAGAGAAAAGGCCCGTTACAGTGTTATAGAAAAATTGAACAGGATGCTTCATACCAACCTGGAAAACTTAATTGAATCAGAATCGGTAAACGACCCTGTCAGCCTGGAACAGCAATCCTCCGGTTACATGGGTTCTTTATATGGAACCAGTTCCAATTCCCTCCTGGCCGCATTTGCCCGTCATCCTAACTTCAGCCGCAAATACCGGAATTTATATTTTTGTGGTGGCAGCGTACATCCCGGTGGTGGTATACCTTTGTGCCTGAAAAGTGCAAAGATCGTGGCTGGTTTAATTAATGAAAATCAAATTAAGGCTGGTTGAAAAAGTTAAGCAGATACCAACTTGCCACCTACCTGGCTATATTATTCCACGCAATTGGGTTGGTAGGAATATTTCTCGGTTACGATCTTATTATAAGCTTTACCTGGGCAAATCTTTTACTCATGTTTTTACTGGTGCTCTATACCCAAAAGATCAACCGGGCTTTCCTGTATTTTGCCGGAATATGTTTCATAGCAGGTATGCTCGCTGAATGGGTTGGCACCCAGACCGGCTGGTTGTTTGGTCAATATAGTTATGGAAAGGTATTGGGGCCGGCGGTGTCAGGAGTGCCCTTAGTGATAGGGATTAATTGGTTTCTCGTTATGTATTGCTGTGGTATCTGCATACACACCTTATTATCCCGGGTGGTTGCTAATATGCCGGAAGAAGAAGCCCGGCCACGGCCTGTGGTAAGGGCTGCCTCCATAATTTTGGATGGGGCCTTATTAGCTGTAGGTTTCGATTGGTTAATGGAGCCGGTGGCAGTTAAATTGGGGTACTGGCAATGGGCCGGAGATATTCCACTCTCAAATTACCTTAGCTGGTTCCTGGTAAGCATATTATTATTGGTAGTGTTCCAGGTATCTGTATTTAATAAACAAAACAAATTCGCAGTAAATTTGTTTCTTATTCAGGTTATGTTCTTTTTGGTATTGCGTACTTTTTTATGAATTGGATTATTTACATATTTATAACCCTGGGCACTTTTGCTGTAATGGAAGGAATAACCTGGCTTACCCATCGGTATGTGATGCACGGTTTCCTTTGGTTCCTGCATAAAGATCATCACCAGCCCGGCCCGGGCGTGTTCGAAAAAAATGATGCCTTCTTTTTAATTTTTGCCATACCCAGTTGGTTGTGTATCATGTTGGGTTTGCAGAACCACCAGTACTGGGTAGCCGCAATTGGTTTTGGTGTGGCCATGTACGGACTCGCCTATTTCATTGTACATGAAGTAATCATTCACCAACGCTTTAAATGGTTCAGTCGCAGCAACAACAAGTATATAAAAACTATACGTTGGGCGCATAAAATGCATCACAAGCACCTGGGTAAGCACCAGGGTGAAAGTTTCGGAATGTTACTGGTTGCCGCTAAATACAGGAGGAAAGTGGAGAGAGACCAGGCACTCCAGGCGAATTAGTTTATACTATACATTTTGCATGAACCCACATCTTACTTATTTCGCTATATTGATTCTCTCCCTGGCAGGCCCGCTTGCACTAAGCTTTGATAAAAAAGTACATTTCTATACCAAATGGAAATTTTTATTGCCAGCCACGATCTTCCCTGCCTTGGCTTACATGGTGTGGGATGCCTGGTTTACCCGGCTTGGGGTCTGGTCTTTTAATTCAAATTACATTACCGGGATCTACCTTTTTAATCTGCCTATTGAGGAAGTGCTTTTCTTTTTTGTAGTTCCTTACTGCTGTGTATTTATCTACGAATGTATCAGGGTGTACTTCCCAAAAATGGAATGCACCAGGAACGCCGATATCTGCCTGGCCCTGATAGGCGTAGCTATGATTATTATTGGAGTATTTAATTCCGTGAAACTTTATACGGCCACCACTGCCATTTTTTTGTTTGGCACCATTGGCTTCCTGTTACTACGCAGGAAATATTTCGCCTCTTTTCATACCAACGCCTTCCTGCTGGCTTATGCCATCATCCTGTTGCCTTTCCTTGTTGTAAACGGATTTCTTACCGCACTCCCTGTAGTATTGTATAATAACAATGAAAACCTGGCTATCAGGCTATACACTATTCCTATCGAGGATATAGGCTATGGGATGCTGCTTGTAATGCTTAACGTGATGATCTATGAAAAACTCAAAAGTAAAGAAGAAGAAAGAATCAATGCACTTCCTTTATGATTTTATATGGAACCAGATTCCGTTCACCGGTTGAATGGTAGAACCAGATTTGAGCCTGCCGCGGTATTCCGGCCGCTCAGTAGAAGAAAAATATTGATAATTTATGTTGCCGATGCTTTTTACTTTTCCCTGGAAAGCCTTGTCTTCAAAGGGGCCGTAATATGTAAGGCTGGCACTTCCTACTGATTTTAATTTTCCTGCATTAGGATCTTTTCCAAAAGCCGGGTAATAAGTAATCTCCAGCGGACCGGCACTTTTCAATTTTCCTGCATACGCCGTATTCTCATATTTAGGATGATAATCCAAATTGATTTTACCGATACTTTTTATCTTTCCCACCAGGATCTCATCATCGAAAGAAGCATAATACGTAACCAGGGTTCTTCCGATATACTTTATTTTTCCTTTGTAGGCGACATTATCATACTCGCTATAGTGATCTACCCTACCGGTATAAGGTTCAAGCCGGGTCATATTCATCTGGTACCGGCCTTTATAAAGATCTATACCCCATTCTGCAATACTTCCTTCCGGGCTCACATTGATTTGAATATTTTCATCAATGTCAATGGACAGGAAAGCCATATTACCTGTTTCACCCAGGGTTACTTTTGAAATATTCTGGCTGATTGCAAATAAAGTTGCCAGGGTGAAACAAAGAAGAAATAATAATCTTTTCATAATTCAAATTGACCTGAAACAGGCTGTTGACCGAAAGCCCTTACAGGTTGATCGGGAAGTTATACAATATTGCCCGAAACAGGCTAACCGCTAAAGATTTTTAACCTTCTTATAAATTCCGCACCAGCCGGGTAACCACGCCCCAGATACAACTATCGCTGCCATTATTTATTTCCATGGTGGCAAGGCCATTTACTACCGGCTTCAGGAATAACTTATTCTGAATCCGTTCATACATCCGTACGAGTAATTGCCCATCCATTTCTGCTAACACGATCTTCCCGTTTTGAGGGGCTACACTCCGGTCAACCACCATTATATCTCCTTTTTGTAAAAGCGCTCCATTCACGTGCGCCGGGAGGTAAGTGAAATAATATGTGTCGCTATTATGTGTAAGTCTTTCGGTATTACAATTATGTGTCTGCATCTGATTGATTTCCTGGTGGCCCCGGACGCACCGGCATCTGTACAACTTTCCAGGTAATTTAAATTTGTTCAATACTAATAACTTTAGTAAATTTATACTAATTTAATTGGTAAAAAAAGTAATCATGGAAAAATCATTTCAACTTCCGGGATACAGGATTTTTGAATACCAGCTCGTCTTAAATCCGCCGGTGGAATTAAGGAAAAAGATCATCGAGGTAAAGCAGCATTTTTTTGATACCTACCAGGCGGATACTGCTTTATATTCGAAGCCATATTTATTGCTGTCATCCTTTACCCAATACGAGATGGTAGAAGAGCGGTTACGGCATCGCCTGCATGCGATTGCTATGGCCAGACGCACTTTTAAGGTTGAATTAAAAGATTTCGGTGCTTTCCCTGCCCATACTATATATATCCGGTTGGGTTCGAAAAATGAAGTCCGCGGGTTGGTAAGGCAATTGAAATCGGAAGCGCGGCCTCTCATGGGAGTTTCCGGGCATAAACCTTATTTTAATGATGATCCCCATCTTACTATCGCCCGCAAATTGTTACCCTGGCAATATGAAAAAGCCTGGCAGGAATATAGTCACCGCAGTTTCACCGGCCGTTTCATTGCTGATGGAATGTTGTTATTAAAAAGAGCGCCGGGTGAAGCACGTTACCAGGTAGTACAGCATTTTAATTTTGAGAATTTACTGGTAGAAAACAGCCAGGGAAGTTTGTTTCCTTAAATAAACAGGTATGTCCACATCTTTAAAACAGGATCATCATAAAGTCAGAGCTTCTGTGCAGGCGGAATCGGTGCAATACAAACCAGGAAGGGGGGCGCAGGTAAATACTCCTAATAAATTCCTGGCTACTACTTACGTTAAAGAAGAAATTGAAGGAATCGATGATTGGGTTGAAGCGAATCCCAGGACCCAGTACATAGAACAGCAGTCTAAAACTATCGTTAATAAAGTAGAAAGCCCTGATGTAGGAATGAGCTTCAGTATGAACCCCTATGCCGGCTGTGAGCATGGATGTATTTATTGTTTTGCACGTAACGCACATGAATACTGGGGTTATAGCGCCGGCCTCGATTTTGAGCAGAAGATCCTGGTGAAAAAAAATGCGCCACAGTTATTGAGAAAATATCTTTCCCATCCTTCTTATAATTGTGCTCCTATTATGCTGAGCGGCAATACAGATTGTTACCAGCCTGCCGAACAGAAATACCGTTTGACACGCGGACTTTTAGAAGTATGCAA
>JBKJUT010000031.1:0-13294 GCA_046590515.1 Ferruginibacter sp. | reverse complement strand
GTTGCTGTTTACTGCCGGCCCTTCGCATACAACAATCTACTATTGAAAATGCATATGAAACAGGATTGACCTGTATTAACAGCCAGGTGAGTATGAATAATTGTTTAATCCAAAACTGTGGGCAAAACGTATCTATCCAGGGCGGAGGGATTTATTCGTTTACCCATAATACTTTTGCAACATATACTACTCAATACCTGTCGCATAAAAAGGCTGTATTGTCGGTTTCTGATGTAGCTATTATAAATGGAGTGATGTTTTCTGCCAGCCTGGATGTACTATTTAGAAATTGTATCATCTGGGGAAGCAACAGTGTAGTAAAAAATGAAATAGTTACTACCAGGTCGGGAACGGGGACTTATTCAGTAGTGCTGGATCATTGTTTATATAAAGCACAGGATGACCCGGCCAATACCACCCTGCTTGCAGTGATCAAAAATGAAGACCCTTTGTTTGACAGTATTGATTATAACCATAATTATTATGATTTCAGGACCACAAAAAATCCTTTGGCTCCTGGTATCAACAAAGGAATAATAACAACTTTACCTAAAGACCTGGACGATAAGCCGCGTAATGTAGGTTTGCCTGACCTTGGAGGATATGAAAAACAATAACTTTTAAAAATTACACATGTACAAAATACTGGCTTTCGCCTTATTGCTCGCTGCCTGCAACCGGCATTCCGTTAATACTGTAGCTGCTGTTACCACCCAGGACCCTTTCTCCATCTACCAGTTTAAAGTACAGGACCTTGAAGGAGAATCTATTGACTTCGCGGCATTTAAAGGCAAAAAAATACTTGTAGTGAACACGGCTTCTGCCTGCGGGTACACTCCCCAATACAAAGAACTGGAAGAATTATATAAGCGATATAATGACAAGCTGGTGATAGTAGGTTTCCCCGCCAATAATTTTGGATCACAGGAACCTGGCAGTAACATAGAAATCAAAACCTTTTGCGAAAAGAATTACGGGGTTACCTTTCCCATGGCTGCCAAGATCTCAGTAAAAGGGATGGACATCGCACCCATTTACAAATGGTTAACCACGAAAGAGCAGAACGGGGTGCTCGATGCAGAGATCAAATGGAATTTTAATAAATTCCTGTTAGACGAACGGGGACACGTAATTGCGAAGTACGACAGTAAAGTACTCCCGCTGAGCCCCGAAATTACCGGGAAACTCTGATCCAACATAACCGGCAGGGCTTAGAAATGGGTTAAGTATGTACCTTTGCTCATGCTTTTTAATTCCCTCATTGGCCAACAACAAACCAGCTCCCAACTTGTAGATATGGTTCGGCAGAACAGGCTTAGTCATGCCCTGTTGTTCCTGGCGAAAGAAGGCAGTGGAGGCTTACCCCTGGCCCTGGCATTTTCCCAATATGTGGTGTGTGAGCAGGTGAACCGTACCAGCCAAACCCAGGCAGGTCCTTCTCTTTTTGGGGATTCTGTCGACATTGTTCCAGAGCCTGTTCTTCCCGCCGATGCCTGCGGTGTATGTAATGCCTGCAAAAAAGCGGCTGAAATGGTGCATCCGGATATACATTATTCCTACCCGGTAATACCTTTAAAAAGCGGAGAGCAACCTGTAAGCACCGATTATATTAAAGAGTGGCGTGAGTTTGTGAAGACACAACCTTATGCAAATGCCTACGATTGGTTACAATTCATTAATGCCGAAAACAAGCAGGGAAACATCACTGCCAAAGAGTGCGAGGAGATCGTAAAGAAAATGAGCCTGAAGAGTTTTGAAGCCAGGTATAAGATCCTTATCATCTGGATGCCCGAGATGTTAGGAAAAGAAGGGAACAAATTGCTTAAACTTATTGAAGAACCTCCGCCAGACAGCCTTTTTTTGTTGGTGGCAGAAAATGAGTCGTTGATATTATCTACCATACTTTCCCGCACCCAACTGATCAAGATACCTGCCCTGGCACGGGAGGATATTTTTCAAGCCCTTATTTCCAGGGAGAACCTGACGGCGGAAAAGGCCGGGCAGATTGCTGCCATCAGTAATGGTAATTATCATGAAGCCTTGCAATTACTGCAACATGCAGACGATGACTGGGAGACTTTACTGCGCGACTGGCTGAATTCAATTGTAAAAAGCGGGCCGGTTGCCCAGGTAAAATGGATAGAAGAAATAAGTAAGACCGGCAGGGAAAAACAAAAACGCTTCCTTAAATATTTTATACACCTGCTGCATCATTGCGTAAGGATCAGGGCGATGGGTGCCGATATAGCTGCCCGGACTGAAAGCCCGGAGACCCACGACTTCGCATTGCGGATTAATAAATTATGTAATATCAGCCAGCAGGAAGCCATGGTAAAGGAATTGGATGATGCTTCTTATTACGTGGAACGCAATGCCAATGCTAAAATTCTCTTCCACGCCCTCCCAATTAAGATGTACCACATTATTAGTAACAAATCAGTAATTTTGATGGGCTGAGTAACAGGCAGTGATTTTAAAGAGTGAAATTTTCAAATTCCCCTTTAATCAATTATCCCAATCAACAATCGGCACCGGTATGGATCGATGCAAGATGCAATGCAGTACAAGTGAGTGACACAACTATGTATGGATATGCACAATTGCCCAATACCTTTTTATTAATTTATAAACTGAATATAGTATGAGTTGTGGAAGCGGTGGAAGTTGTGGAACCAGTAGCACCCCGGGAGGTTGCCAAAGTAAAGGCAGTTGTGCGAGTGGAAGTTGTAACCGGATGAATGTACATGACTGGCTGGCCAACCTGCCTTATTCAGATCCTGAAAGCAGTTGCCGGGTAGTGGAGATCAGTTTTAATAACGGCAGCCGCAAAGATTATTTTAAAAATACCTCCCTGCAATATTATGAGAAAGGGGAAATGGTAGCGGTAGAAGGTGTAAATGGCTTTGATGTAGGCTCGGTGAACATGACAGGGGAATTAGTGCGGCTACAGCTAAAGAAATATAACATTGACGAAAAGAGTGCGGATATAAAGAAGATTTTACGTCGTGCTACGGAGCAGGACCTGTCCAGGATGCGAGAAACCAAAGACAGGGAGGCCCAGGTGCTCATTCGCAGTCGTGCGATGGCGCGCCAGTTGAAACTTGACCTTAAAATGGCTGAAGTGGAGATTCAGGCAGATGGTAAAAAAGCTACTTTCTTTTATATTGCTGATGACAGGGTTGATTTCAGGGAACTGATAAAATTATATGCCGGAGAATTCAGGGTTAAGGTGGAGATGCGGCAGATAGGCGCACGCCAGGAAGCCGGCAAGGTGGGCGGTATCGGCAGTTGCGGACGCGAATTATGTTGTGCTACCTGGCTTACAGATTTCAAAAGTGTAAATACTAACGCTGCCCGTTACCAGAACCTCAGTATCAATCAAACGAAATTAAGCGGCCAGTGTGGGCGGTTGAAATGTTGTCTCAATTATGAACTGGATACTTACCTGGATGCCCTGCAGTTTTTCCCTACTGATGGAGATATGCTGGAAACTGCCAAAGGGCGAGCTTTCCTGATCAAGAAAGACATATTTAAAAACCTGATGTGGTATACTATGGCGGACAGTACCAAGCACTACCCGCTGACCATAGAAATGGTTAAAAAAATAAAAGCCCAGAACAAAGAAGGAATAAGGCCTGAAGTACTGGAAACAGCGGAGGTTGTAACCAGCAAGCCTAAGGAAGTTGAACCTGAATATGCCGACATTGTAGGCCAGATAAGTTTAAAAAGCCTGGAAAAGACTACCCGTAAGCGTCGCGACCGTGAAAGGGGCCAGCAGCAACGGCAGGGTGGGCGTCCACCACAAAACCGCGAACAGGGCAATGACCCGGGTCGCCCCCGCAACCCGCAGCAGGGAAAAAATCCACGTTCACCACAACAAGGGGAAGGTGATCAAAGATCACCGCAACAAGGCAGAGCACCCCGCTCACCACAGCAAGGACAGCAGGGCCAGGGAGAACCCGGTCAGCGCAGGCCGCAGCAAGGACAACGTCCGCCTCAACAGGGTCAACGGCCACCGCAACAGGGAAGGCCACCTCGTCCGCCGCAAAACCGGGGACCCAGGCCAGGGCAGAATCCAGGCGATAAAAAAGATTAATCGTGGTGCGCTAAAAAAGAAGAATGTCAATTTCAGTCACACATTTAACTAAAACGTATGGCAACCAGGTTGCCGTAAATAATATATCCTTCCAGGTAGGAAAAGGTGAGATAGTGGGGTTCCTGGGACCAAACGGGGCCGGCAAATCTACTACCATGAAGATGATCACCGGCTTTCTTTCACCGGATGCAGGCGAAATAAAAGTAGCAGGTATTACTGCCATGCCCGGCGACCTTTCCATTAAAAAAAAGATAGGTTACCTGCCCGAAGCCAACCCGTTGTACCATGACATGTACATCAGGGAATACCTGCAATTCATTGCCCGGGTTCACCAGGTAGCGCGGCCTTCCGCGGCTATAGATCAAGTAATCACGACGGTGGGGTTGACACCTGAAAAACATAAAAAGATAGGCCAGCTAAGTAAGGGATACAAACAACGGGTAGGCTTAGCCGCTGCACTTGTACATGACCCTGAAGTATTAATATTGGATGAGCCTACATCCGGGCTGGACCCGAACCAGCTTACCGAAATCCGTGCAGTGATACGTAGCCTGGCTACTCATAAAACCATATTATTTTCCTCACACATCCTGCAGGAGGTGGAAGCTATCTGTGACCGGGTAATTATTATTGATAAGGGAAATATAGTAGCTGATGACACCTTAAGCCAGCTCCAGCAAACACTGGGAAACAACAGGCAGGTTATCGTTACCTTCCGGGAACCTGTACCCGAAGAATTAATTTCGACATTACCCGGAGTAATACGCAATACATACACCCCGCCTTCGACCTATCATATTACCTGCGAAGAAGAAGCAGCCATGCGGCAACAGTTATTGCAATTCAGCATAGATAAGAATTATGATATCGTGTCCCTGCAAAGTGAACGCCCCAGCCTGGAAGCTGTTTTCAGGTCACTGACCACTTAAACTTTTCATGATTTTTGGCAGCCGCCTGTAAAGATTGTTTCTTTGCAGCAGATGTGCACCTGCCTGATTGCAGGAAGCACCATTAATAATGTAAATCAAACATATGAGTTATATCGCATCCATACATGCACGCCAGATCCTGGACAGCCGGGGAAACCCTACAATTGAAGTAGACATCCTTACAGAAAATGAAAGTCTGGGCAGGGCTGCAGTACCAAGCGGGGCCAGCACCGGCATTCACGAGGCTGTTGAACTGCGGGATAACGATAAAAAAATATACGGCGGTAAAGGAGTTTTAAAAGCCGTAAAAAATGTAAACACCATACTGGCGGATAACCTGCTGGGATGGGATGTAGCCGACCAGACGGGAATTGATGCGATGATGATTGCGCTGGATGGAACTGAAAACAAAAGTAAACTGGGAGCCAATGCCACCCTGGCTGTGAGCCTGGCTGTGGCCAAAGCAGCAGCCCTGGAAGCAAATTTACCCTTGTACCGGTATATAGGTGGTACCAATGCAAAGTGGTTGCCTATACCCATGATGAATATATTAAATGGCGGGGCCCATGCAGACAACAAGATCGATTTCCAGGAATTCATGGTGATGCCGATAGGTGCTGCCTCATTCAGTGAAGGCCTGCGTTGGGGAGTAGAAATTTTTCATGCGCTGAAAACTGTGTTGAAGAAGAAGGGCTACAGTACCAATGTGGGAGATGAGGGCGGATTTGCACCCAACATCCAGAGTAATGAAGAGGCGATAGAAATTGTACTTACTTCCATACAGGCAGCAGGTTACAAAACCGGTAGCCAGGTGGCCATTGCTATGGATGCTGCCAACAGTGAATTATGGAATGCGAAAGAAAAAAAATACATCTTCCATAAAAGTGATAATAAAAAAATGACCAGCGAACAACTGGTAAAGTACTGGGAAAGCTGGGCGAAGCAATACCCGATTATTTCTATTGAGGATGGAATGGCAGAAGATGACTGGAAGGGTTGGAAAATGCTTACCGAAGCACTGGGTTCAAAATGCCAATTGGTAGGTGACGACCTTTTTGTAACCAATGTAAAACGCCTATCGCGAGGAATAGAAGAAAATATTGGTAATGCCTTGCTGGTGAAAGTTAACCAGATAGGCACCCTTACTGAAACTATTAATGCAGTAAGTATGGCACAAAACAATGGTTTTAATACTATAATGAGTCATCGCAGCGGGGAAACAGAAGACAGTACGATCGCGGACCTGGCTGTAGCTCTAAATTGCGGGCAGATTAAAACCGGTTCTGCCTCTCGCAGTGACAGGATGGCAAAGTATAACCAGTTGATACGGATAGAAGAGATATTGGCTGAAAGCGGGGAATACCCCGCAGGAAGAATCAAATTCGGCAAAAAGTAATTTCGGAACTTAAACAGATAACGGGAATAATATTTTTTGTATATTGTAATCCTAATTGAATCCATGAAAATCGTAAGCGGTATTTTTTCGGTATTGAGAAATAAATACATTGTGTCTGCTTTACTTTTTGTGGTGTGGATGTTGTTTTTTGATCCAAAAGATTGGTTTTTGATAGAAGCAAGGCGTGATAAAGTGAAGGAACTGGAAAAAAGCCAGCAGCATTTCACTCAACTGATTGAGGGATCAAAGAAAGAAAGGGTAATGCTTAAGTCGAGTGCCGCTACTATGGAAAAATACGCACGCGAAAATTTCTGGATGAAAAAAGATAACGAAGACCTGTTTATAGTAAATACCCCATAAAAAAAGGGCAAATCTCGTTTTAAATGCAATAATCCTCCTGAACCAGCGTTTAATATCCGGATAAAAGGATAATTATTTAATTTTTAAACAAGCACAAACTTGCCTATGCATAGTTTCACAACGGAAGATTTGCTACAATACCTGTACAAAGAGACTTCCCCCGAAAAGACCGCTGCTATTAGATCTGCACTTGATTCTGACTGGAATTTAAGAGAGAAATTCGAACAGATGGCTTCTGCCTCAAACAATATGGACACAGTGAGTTATTCACCCAGGCAGCAATCTCTCGATTTCATCTTGAATTATGCCGAAAAAGCCCACGAAGAACTCGCTTCACATATTTAATTAAGCGCATATAATTATTACCCGGCCCTTTCAAGCGCCGGGTTTTTTTATGAATAAAAAGGAACGGTACCAGTTTGTGATAGATTATTTCGAGGAAAATAACCCCGAAGCCGAAACTGAATTATTTTACGGAAGTCCCTTCGAGTTGCTCGTAGCTGTGGTACTCTCTGCCCAATGCACGGATAAGCGTGTTAACCTGACTACCCCTGCCCTTTTTGCCCGTTATCCTGACCCGCTTGCGATGAGCCAGGCCAGCCAGGCGGATATTTTTGACCTTATTAAAAGCATTTCTTACCCCAATAACAAAGCAAAACACCTCCTCGAAACCTCCAGGCTGTTGGTAAATCAATTCCATGGTGAGGTGCCAATGACAGTAGATGAATTAGTTCAATTACCTGGTGTAGGCCGCAAAACCGCCAATGTAATTACTTCCGTCATCGATAACCAACCCAATATGGCAGTAGATACGCACGTATTCAGGGTGAGTGCCCGGATTGGACTTACCACGGCGGCCAAAACACCTGCAGCAGCCGAAAAACAGTTAATTGCCCATCTACCTAAGGCATTGGTGCATAAAGCACATCATTGGCTGATTCTTCATGGCCGCTATATATGTATAGCCCGGAACCCCAGGTGCGGGGAATGCGGGTTGCGGCCGGCCTGCCGGTATTACCTAAAAAACATAGCAGAAAAACCTTATCGATAAAGTGATTCTGTTTTTTGTAACGTATTTTACGCTAGATTTATTGATACCAATACTAAATAGGGGGTTTTTAAATGAAACAGTACTTTTTTGCTTTTTTCCTGCTGGCTGCTTTAGGCGTTTCACAGCAGGCAAATGCTCAATATTATTTTTACAATGACACTTATTACGATTCTCCTGTATTGTTTGAAGGTGGAGTGAGTATAGGTGCTATGAATTGCCTGACTGACATAGGAGGCAAGAAAGGTATCGGGAAAAAATTTATTAAAGATCTTAATATTGGCGACACACATTTGTCGGGCGGTTTTTATGCCAGTGCTATCTACCAAAACTCAATTGCTTTAAGACTGGAAGCTACTTTTGGGCAGGTAAGTGCCAGCGATAGTGTATTGAAAGGTATTACCGACATTGCCAAGACCCGGTATAACCGAAACCTGAGTTTCAGAAGTAACATCAGGGAATTTTCATTGATGGCGGAAATTCATCCATTATTTTTATTCATAGACTGGAACTCGCGCGGCGAGGACCCTCCACGCTATTCACCTTATTTATTGGGTGGAGTTGGTTACTTTACCTATAACCCCCAGGCAAGGCTTAATCAAACCTGGATAGATCTGCAGCCATTGAGTACAGAGGGCCAGGGATTCAAGGAGTATCCTGACAGACCTGTATATAAACTTAGCCAGATCAACATTCCTGTGGGATTGGGAGTGAAATATGAATTATCCTCCCTGTTGAATGTGCGTGGGGAATTTGTCTACCGTAAATTAAATACCGATTACCTGGATGATGTAAGCACCACCTATATTAACCCTTCAGTTTTCCAGAATCATTTCAACGGGGCCCAGCTTACAAATGCTTTATTACTTAATGACCGGCAGATCGAAAGTGCCACGGCACCCACCGGCGGTGGCAAACGAGGGGGCGCAAAGGAAAAAGATGCGTACTTCACGTTTAACCTTAAGATTGGCCTGGTGATCGGCCGCGAGCGCATAAAGTAATTACTCAGCCAGCATTTTTTTCATGATATCCACCAGTTCTGATTTGGTGAAAGGTATCCCCATTATCTTATTAAACCCTTTTGCATCTACAAGATATACATCGCGTATGATCTTTATCATTTGGCCATTATTGAGTTCCGGAACCAGTACTTTGTCGTAATTTTTAATGATATCCCCGAGGTTACGCGGTAGGGGACGTACATAACGTATATGCGCATGCGCTACTTCCAGCCCTTCTGCCTGCAGGTCGGCACAGGCGCTTTTAATACTTCCGTATGTACTACCCCAGCCTATAACAAGCAGCTTTCCTTTTTCCGGGCCGCTGTCTAATTTCTGTTCGGGTATATGCAGGGCAATTTTATCTACTTTTTCCTGGCGGATTTTGACCATTAACTGGTGGTTTTCCGGTTCATAGCTTATATTCCCTGTAATATTTTGTTTTTCCAGGCCGCCGATCCGGTGTTCCAGCCCCGCCGTACCCGGGATAACCCAGGGCCTTACCTGGTTTTCATCGCGCAGGTAAGGTTGAAATTTTTCTTCTGCATGTCCCAATTCGGTTTTGAAATTCACGTCTATGGCCGGCAGGTCATCCGACTGCGGGAATTTCCAGGGCTCCGCGCCATTGGCAATATAGCCGTCACTCAATAATATCACAGGTGTCATGTGTTGTACCGAGATGCGCACTGCTTCGTAGGCTACATCAAAACAATCACTTGGAGTAGACGCCGAAATGATCGGCATCGGGCACTCACCATTACGGCCATAGTAAGCCTGCAGGAGATCGCTTTGTTCTGTTTTTGTTGGCAGCCCGGTACTTGGTCCACCTCTTTGGATGTTACAAATGATCAATGGTATCTCCAGCATCACTGCTAATCCCATAGCTTCAGCCTTAAGCGCCATACCTGGGCCTGAAGTGGTGGTAATACCCAGGGATCCTCCATAACTGGCACCAATAGCCGAAGTAATGGCAGCTATCTCGTCTTCGGCCTGGAAGGTTTTTATGCCGAATGATTTATGCCGGGCCAGTTCATGCAGAATATCTGAAGCAGGAGTAATAGGATAAGACCCCAGGAACAGGTTGAGCCCGCTCTTTTGCCCCGCAGCTATAAGTCCGTAGGAAAGTGCCTGGTTACCCATAATAGAACGGTATGTACCAGGATCCATCTTGGCTTTTTCAACCCGGTACTGGGTAGTAAACTGTTCTGTGGTATCACCGAAATTATAGCCGGCCTGTAATACCTTCACGTTACTCTCCATGATATCAGGCTTCTTGCCGAATTTTTCGCGCAGGAAGCCAATGGTATTCTCCATATCCCGGTCGTACATCCAATACAGAAAGCCGAGAACAAACATATTTTTTGCCCGGTCCTTTTCCTTGGTGCCCATAGTGAAATCCTTGAGTGCTTCGCGGGTCAGCTTGGTCACATCTACCTTTATAAGTTCGTATGTATCCAGGCTGTTATCTTCCAGGGGATTTACTCCATCAGGATAGTTGGCCAGCCGAAGGTTACGGGTATCGAAACCATCCACATTGGCGATGATTTTTCCCCCTTTTTTTAATGATTTGATATTAACTTTCAGGGCAGCAGCATTCATTGCTACCAACACATCACATTCGTCGCCAGGAGTAAAAACCCTGTCGCTGCTGAAGCGCAACTGGTAACCACTTACCCCGGGCAAGGTGCCGATCGGGGCCCTGATCTCGGCTGGAAAATCCGGAAATGTTGCCAGGTCGATGCCGAGCATAGCTGTATTATTGGTAAACTGGTTGCCTGTCAACTGCATCCCGTCTCCGCTGTCACCGGCAAATTTAATTACCACATTCTGTAAAACTTCCTGTTTTTCAATCATCTTCAAAAATTGAAAGGTAAAGTTAGCAAGTATACTTGTAGGACAAAGCCAAAACCGGATTGAACTTATTATTTTACCGCAGGCCGACATTTGTGCTCCCGGGCGCTTAACCGGCTGTCAACAAAAAATGAAAGGCACTTATCAAATTTCCCATTAATCCTTTAGGTTTGCCACAAACTATTTGAATGCAAGATTTGATTGATTTTTTGGAGCCCCTACCGGTAGATGAATTAACGGAAGATACAGGAGTTACCGACGGGCAGTTGGCCAAACATATCAGGATTTATGAAACGGACCTGCCTGATATTGATGAAGCTGATATCGTAATAGTAGGTGTACCCGAAAGGCGGGGCGGTGGGTTAGTGAAAGGCGGGCCTACCGGGCCTGACATGATCCGCAAGCATTTGTACCAACTGCATTACTGGCATACCGATGTTCAGATTGCAGACATAGGAAATATAAAAACCGGTGAAACATTACAGGATACTTATGCGGCCGCTAAAACCGTATTTGCTGAATTACTTCGCCAGCGCAAAACTGTAATTATCCTGGGAGGCACACATGATATTACCCTGGCGCAATACGAAGCCTACCGTGAGCTGGACAGGATTATTGAAGTTACCTGTATTGATGCCACCATAGACCTGCGTAGTGAGAGTGTGGTACGCAGCGAAAATTTCCTGCTGGATATGCTTACAGTAGAACCCAACATGATAAAACATTATAATCACATTGGGTTCCAAAGTTATTTTGTACATCCGCGGATGATTCAAACGCTTGATAAACTCAGGTTTGATTGTTATAGAGTAGGTGTGGTAAAAGATCAGGTAGAGGAGATGGAACCGGTGATCCGCAATTCCCATATGCTGAGTTTCGACATTAATGCAATAAAAAACAGCGATTCACCTGCGAGCCGTTTGAGTCCTAACGGGTTAAATGGAACTGAAGCCTGTACCCTCAGCCAATACGCCGGAATGAGTACACTGCTGGATAGCTTTGGTATTTATGGATATGAGCCTGATGAGGATAACCAGGAACTCAGCGCCATGCAGATCTCGCAAATGATCTGGTACTTCATAGACGGTAAAAACCGCAGCAAGCAGGAAAGTAACCTGAATGAAATAAATAATTTTAATGAGTTTCATACTGCTTTTGCCGAGGTAGATACGGTGTTCCTGCAAAGCAAAAGAACCGGTCGCTGGTGGATGCAGCTGCCTGATAAAAAATTTATTGCCTGCAGCCAAAGTGATTACCGGAAAGCCAGTCATAATGAAATCCCTGAGCGTTGGTTAAGGGTGCAGGAAAGAAGTTAAATCATACAGATATGAAATGGCAAATGCATAGGGCCTGGCCCGTTTCCTTACTTCTGGCAGTGTGCACTTCATTGCTGGCTTCCTGTTCAATGTCGCATCAAATATCCCGGGCGGCCAGCAAGTCGTTACTGAATGATTCGTCTACCCGTAACAGTTTTGTAGGTATAAGTCTGTACAACCCTGCCACCGGCCGTTACCTGTATAACCATGAAGGATCAAAATATTTTTTACCGGCCAGCAATACCAAACTTTTTACGCTTTATGCCGGCTTAAAATACCTGGGAGACAGCCTGCCAGGTCTGCGTTACCAGGAACTGGATAATGAAACGGCCATCTTTCCTGCCGGTGACCCCACTTTCCTGCACCCCGATTTTGCCCAACAGCCTGTATTGGATTTTTTAAGAAAACAACCGGCGCTCTTGATATCGGCCCGCAACAGATTGCCTTTATATGGAAAAGGATGGGCCTGGGATGATTTCCAGGATAGTTATATGATCCCCCTGTCTGAATTTCCGATGTACGGAAACCTGGTGCAAACAAAACCTTCAGGCGAAGACAGTATTAGTTTATCTCCCCGTTATTTTGCCGGTAACCAGGATAAACGGGAATTAAAAAAAGGATATGGCCTGGTGCGGGAATTCAATAATAACCGTTTAGCTGTTGTCCCTGGAGTACGTACACAAAAAGCCTTTCCTTTCTTTTCTGACACTACTACAACCAGGGGATTGCTGGCCACTGAACTACCGGGCATGAATATCCGTTTTTTTAACAGGGAGCCGGGAGCGCATATCGCGGTTAAAACCTTATTCTCCCGGCCTGCAGACTCTTTATTTGTACCCATGATGCACCAGAGTGACAACTATTTTGCGGAACAGACTCTTTTAATGGTGTCGAACAAAATTTACGGGCAGCAGAATACGGAACTGGCGATAAACCACCTGTTAAGAAACGAACTGAAAGACATACCGCAGATGCCGGCCTGGGTAGATGGCAGCGGGTTGAGCCGGTATAACCTGTTTACCCCGCAAAGCCTGGTTTATATCATTAATAAACTTTACCGGGAATATGGCCAGGCGAGACTTTCCAGGCTACTCGCATCAGGTAATATTGGTACATTAAGAGGCTATTATACCAAAGTTCCAAACCAGTTATTTGCCAAAACGGGAACTTTATCTAATAACTTGGCGCTCAGTGGTTTAATTATTACTGACCGACGCAGGCTGATTGTTTTTTCTATTATTGTTAACCACTACGTATCGGGGGCAACCTCCGTCAGGCGGGCTATAGAGCGATTTTTATT
>JBKJUT010000202.1:0-3329 GCA_046590515.1 Ferruginibacter sp. | reverse complement strand
ACTTGGCGACAATATTTTTTATGGCAGTGGTTTCAGTAAGCTCCTGCAGGATGCCTCTGCTCAAAAAGGAGCTACCATTTTTGCCTACCCGGTTAGTGATCCCGAAAGATATGGAGTGGTGGAATTTGACCAGGATTTTAAGGCCCTTAGTATTGAAGAAAAACCCTCCTCACCTAAAAGCAACTATGCGGTGCCGGGACTTTACTTTTACGACAATAGTGTGGTAGACATTGCCAAAAATATCAGTCCGGGTGTGCGTGGTGAATACGAAATTACAGATGTGAACCGTAAATACCTGGATGACCGCCGGCTTAAGGTAGCCGTGCTTGATCGCGGCTTCGCCTGGCCCGACACCGGTACTTTTGATTCCCTTAATGATGCCAGTGAATACGTACGTGTGATTGAAAAAAGACAAGGCCTGAAAATCGGATGCCCGGAAGAAATCGCCTGGCGGATGGGCTTTATTACTAAAGATCAACTGGCAGTATTGGCAAAGGATCTTCATAAAAGTGGATATGGACAGTACCTTAACAGTCTGCTCCAATAGGCTGACTGCCGGCAGCAGATAAAACTGGTTCTATGGCCAAAATCCAAAAAGCGGGTAACTCTTTCAAATTGGCGGCAGTAAAATCTGTGTCCATTTACACCTTCACTAATTTTTTTGGAAAGGGAGTATCTTTCCTGCTACTGCTCGTTTTTACTGATCCGTTCTACATTACTCCTGCCGGTAATGGATTGATTTCTCTGTTCAGTAACAGCCTGCTGCTATTGATGCCTTTTCTGTCTATGGGTATAGTTTATTCTGCAAGTACTGACTTTTTCAAACTCGGGAAAAATGATTTTCGTGACCTGTTCACCTCGGGTTTCATAGTCGCCCTTTTTATGATGTGTGTATCGGTGCTGGTCTTGTTTTTATTCCGGCAACAGCTCAGCCGTACTTATGATTTCCCTTCCTGGTTTATCCTGGTCATCCCCGCCATGACGTTTTTAATATTTTGCAATGACCAATTACTAAGTTTATTGCGTAACCGCAATGAGGCTGGCCATTACCTGCGTACCAATGTGGCCAAAGTCTTACTGGAGTCGGGCATATCCCTGGCCATGGTAATTGGACTCGCCTGGCATTGGCAAGGCAGGATCGCCGGGCTGTTCTGTGCTTATTTGGTATTGGCAGCCTACAGTCTCTATTATTTTATTTCGCGCGGATACCTTTTTGGTAAAATCCGTAAAATGCATATTAAGAGTGAATTACTTTATGCACTTCCAATAATTGCACTGCAATTGGGAACTTTTTGCATGGGCAGTTCAGACCGGTTTTTCCTGGCCAATTATACTTCCGATAATAATGCCACTGTGGGTATATACAACGTGGCCGCCACCTTTGGCTCCGTCATTATCATTTTATGCACCGCATTTCTTCAATACCTCTTCCCGAAAATTTATGCAGAACTGTCTAAACCAGAAATTGATTATGCGTTCATTAAAAAAAGTTTTGGTGCCTATTTTTTGGTAATGTTGGCAGGGTTGGGTCTCATATTGCTTTTCACACCGGTGGCATATCACTATTTCATTCATGAAAAGTATCATCCCGGGCTGAAGTATGTATACATGATAGGTATCGGCTATTTCATCTGGACTATCGCTTTTTTCTTTTTCTCATTTCTGCTTTATAATAAGGATAAAAAAAGGATCAGCCTGGTGTCGCTTTTTGGAATTGGGGTAAGCCTTACTCTAAACTATTATTTTATAAAGAACCGGGGAATGCAGGGAGCAGCAATAGCCAACCTCGTTACTTATAGCCTTGTATTTATTTATACGCTTTTCACAACCCGGGTGTATTGGAAACATATGTGGCAACCACCGTTAATTTTTAATGAGACTCCAAAAAGTAAGGATAAGGATTTAATTTGATTATTTTGCGTACAATAGAATTTTCCTCAGTTCGTTTCAATTTTTCATATGTATAAGAAACCCTACCTGATAGAATTCCCCCGGATCGGAAATACCATGCAAGGTTATATTTCTGTATCTGAGAACGACACCCTTCCTTTCGAGGTGAACAGGGTCTACTGGACCTACTATACTCCCGAAAGCATTCAGCGTGGCGGTCATGCGCATCATGAATTAGAACAGATACTGGTGGCAGTGGCAGGAAAAATAATCGTGGAAACCGAAATGCCCGGTGGTGAAAAGGAGCGTTTCATCCTGGAATCACCTAACGTAGGATTATTACTTCCTAAATATTGCTGGCACATTATGCAGTACACGCACAGTTCCGTACAAATGTGTATTTCAAATATTGCCTACGATGAAAAGGATTATATCCGTGATTACCAGGAATTTCTTTCCTTACCGGTAAACCCTCAATAGCCGGATATGCCTTCATTAGTCGAGTACGATTTACAATTCCTGGAAAGATCATGGGATTGGCTGCAGGATCCTGAAACACGCGCCTTGACCAGGACCCCGGAATTTACCCGGGAAGCACAGCAGGACTTTTTCAGATCTTTGCCTCACAAAACTGATTATTGGATAAAAGGAATTGTAGCAGGAGAGGAGCCGGTTGGTGCTATGGGTTTGAAACACATTACACAAGCAAAAGCTGAATATTGGGGATACATCGGAAATAAAAATTATTGGGGCATAGGAATCGGGCAATTCATGATGCAGGAAGCAATCAATAAAGCAAGCTCGCTGCAATTAAAACAAATATATCTTTTCGTAGATCATACAAATGTGCGTGCCGTTAAACTTTATACCCGGATGGGTTTTAAACTGGAAGAGAGTGGTGATCTGGAAAAATATTACCTGGAGATATGAAATTAAAAATCGTAAGATTTAATAAATCAGATTCAAATCAATGGAATGACTTCCTGGCTTCAACCCGGAATGGGATCTTCCTGTTTAACCGTGCTTACATGGAATACCATGAAGACAGGTTTACAGATCATTCATTAATGATCTACCGGCAGGATAAACTGGTCGGGCTTTTCCCCGCAAATGAAAAGGAGAAGGAGATTCACTCACACGCAGGGCTAACCTACGGCGGACTTATCATGTCTAAAGAATTAAAAGGTCTTGATACACATACGGCCTTGCAGGACATTCTTGATTATTACCGGGCTGCAGGATTTAATACATTATTCTATAAAGCTATTCCTTACATTTTCCACAATTATTGTTGCCAGGAAGATCTATATGCATTGTTCAGGTTACATGCGGAATTGTACCGTCGTGATATTTCTTCAGTGGTAGAACTGGGCGATCCAATTCGTTTTTCCGAATCAAAAAGACAAAGCCTGGCTAAATGTAAACAGGCCGGGTTAACA
>JBKJUT010000127.1:0-12152 GCA_046590515.1 Ferruginibacter sp. | reverse complement strand
AGAATTTTCCTGTCTCAGGTGAAGGGAAAGGCCTGGCCTTCCTGCTTGCACTTTTTGGTTATGCGATCTTCGGTTATGTAACAGCCACCCTGGCAACCTTCTTCATTGGCAGGGATGCAGAAGAAAAACATGCGCCGGTGGCTGGCTCTAAAGATATTGCCGAATTAAAACTGCAGATAATGCACCTGACAAAGGCAATAAATGAACTTAAAAAATAAAGACTCAGGCTTTTGGCGTAACCTTAAAAGCCTGCAAGCCGGAACTTTTTAATTCTCTCTCCAGGAAAAAATTAAGTGCCGTTCTTAACACAGCTATGGCAGCCAGTTTCCCAATGTCATCCCAGGTAGGAGCAATTGCAGTGGCCAGAATATCTGCTGCCAGTAATAATTCCAGCGCTATGGTAAGCGAACTTCCAAACTGGATGCGTATGTGCTGATTGGTAGTTTCTACACGAGGCCTAAACAGGTTTGTGAAATATCTTACCAGGAACTGCATCAAGGCTATAGCAATAACAACGGCGGCCAGGATTTCAATGACACTGCTCAGGTGTTTGGTGATCAATTCAGCCCAGTCTTTCATGTGATAATATTTAAAGTTTTTCTGCCTGCCTGGCTTCTACTTCATACCGGTTATTGTAATAGCCATGGCGGATACTTTCCAAAAGGTATTTATAAATAAAATTTAAAAAACCGTGTTCACGGAATTGTTGTATGTGGCAGAGTTCATGTTTAAGCCAGCACGGATCATTTTCAAAATCCTTTACCGACACACCATACAAATGGATTGTATTACCTACCACTATGGCCATACGCCGTGAATTAAGTTTTGCCGCCGCCAGGCGTGCAATCCAGGAATTTTCCCTGGTCCGGTATGTTTTTACAACTTCCATGCTTTTAATATTTCCTCTGCATGTTGTTTGCTTTTGGGTTTAAGTATTACTTTTTTAATCATCCCGTTTTCAACCAGGAAAGTAGTGCGTAGCAGGCCCATATATTTCCGGCCGAACATCTGCTTTTCACCCCAGACGCCAAACAGGTTTATGAGTGAATGCCCGGGATCTGCCAGTAACGGGAATGGTAACTTATGTTTTGTCCTGAATTTAGTATGGGAAGCCGGATCATCCGGGCTCACACCCAGGATGGTAATTCCTTGTGCAACCAGTTGCGCGTAATGGTCTCTGAGGTTACAGGCCTGTATGGTACAGGTTTCTGTCATATCCTGCGGGTAAAAATACAATACATATTTTTTACCTGCCAGTTCTTTGGAAGAAAAGGTTTTGCCGTTTTCATCAGTAGCTTTAAATGCCGGTACATTATCTCCCTCCTGTAACATATTCTACCTGTTAAATTGAATGGACTTTTCTGCCACGTTTCCAGCCTGGTCTTCAACCCTTACACGCAGCGTGTGACTGCCTGGTCCGCAGCGCGCATCAAAGTTATAAATAAAGGTTCTGCCCTTATCATTGCTGAACCGGATCCAGTTGCCATCTATCCGTGCATCAAATTTTTTAAGGACTTCGGTATTGTCTTTTATTGAAAAAATTATACGGCTGCCTGATACACTGATGGTTGAAATAACAGGCGGTTCTTTATCAATCAGCAACTGGAAATTTCCAAATTCCCGGAAACGTGCAGTGTACCAGCCATTGTTATAAGATGTTTTACCATAATCATCTTTGCTGCCGAAGCTGCGTTTCATCACTACTTTTGAAGTATCGGCCAGGTCGAAATCAGCCCGTATACTCACCGGGAAATATGTTTGCAGGGGAACAGAAGGTTCATGTAGCTGGTATACCATACCGGTAGCTCCAGCTATTTCGTTATACCTGAAACGGAAAGAATCGTACAGGCTTTTTTCGGGCAGGTAAAAACGGATATTCTCATTTTCGAATACATTGACCTGGCCAGGTAAAAATTTCCGGCTGTAAGGATCAGCCGTGGGCGAACGCAGTATATTTCCAGAGCGTATTTTAAAAGCGATAGTAGATGTATTTCCGGCTGCATCGCTTACTTCTATGCGTATATCATGTGGGGTAGTGGTTTCCAGACTGATCACACCGTTGCTCTCATCTGTTGAATAGATGCCGTTGGTATAGCCCGGCAGGCGGGAAAGGTGCTGGAGGTAAGGCCCTCCTTTACTCCGTAAACGGTAATCAATGTGTGCATTCAGAAAACGCGTTTCGTCGTAACTGATACTATCCATTTGAAAACCTGCAATTGCTTTTCCATTATCATAGACTACGGCCTTATAAATACCATTCTGGTTTGTAGATCCGGTGTACCGGTCATAAGCGGTGATGGCAAAACTGACCTTGTCGGTATTCACATCAAGGTTTCCCTTGGCAGGCTGGTACATTCCCCCCTTTTTACTTAATGGTATCATCTTAGGAGATTGCTCATAGGTGCTGATACACCTGTCGTATATGGCTAAACGGATGATGTCGGGTGGTGTAATATCACGGATAGGCAGGTTAAACAACAGGGGATTAAGCACTTTATCAGTACGGGTGTCCCTGATTTCAAAATGCAGGTGCGGGCCTTGTGATCCACCGGTATTTCCGCTATAGGCTATCACTTCACCTTTTTTTACTTTGAATAATTCAGGAGGAAGGTCCAGGAAAACCTGCCATTGCTGCAAATCATATTGTTTTTGTGTGATATAGGTTTCAAGCGCGGGATAAAATGCATTAAGGTGGGCATACAAGGTGGTAATTCCGTTGGGATGGTTAATATAGATACACCGTCCGAAACCAAAAGGTTCAATTTTCACTTTGGCAATATACCCACTGGCGGCGGCAAGAATGGGCAGGTTTTCCCGGCGCTCGGTACGCGCATCCAATCCCATGTGGTAATGATTAGGCCTTAATTCACCAAAATTTGCAGCAATTTCCGCACGGGTGTCTACCGGCCAGCTAAAATAATTCTGCGGGTAATTTCTTGGTGGGAACAGTTGAGAAAAGGTAGGGTTACTTACAAAAAAGATGTGCGACAGCAATACAAAACGTAGGATTAATTTATTCATCAAATGACCTTGATTATGAGTTTAAGTTGTATTATTCAAACATTGCTCCAAAACTACGATGCAGAAAGTTTATATAACTAATTTTAGCATTCCGGTTTTCTTGCAATCGTTGTACCTCAAAATGCTTCAATTGAAATTTATAACTGTTCCTTTCAATAAGAAAAAGATTAATATTTGACTTGATTTATATTAACAGTTACTTTTGCACGCCATCCAAAAGGCAATAACTACATGCCAAAAGATAATTCCATTAAATCCGTTTTAATTATTGGTAGTGGCCCCATTATTATAGGCCAGGCCTGTGAATTTGATTATGCCGGCACACAGGCTGCAAAAAGTCTGCGTGAAGAAGGAATTGAAGTGATACTGATCAACAGCAACCCGGCGACCATTATGACGGATCCCATGATGGCGGATAAGGTTTATTTGCTCCCACTCACAGTGGAAAGTATTGAAGAGATTCTTGAAAAAAACAATATAGATGCAGTGCTTCCTACCATGGGTGGCCAAACAGCTCTTAATCTGTGTAAAGAAGTAGATGAACTGGGTATCTG
Organism: Ferruginibacter sp.; assembly: GCA_046590515.1. GTDB lineage: Bacteria > Bacteroidota > Bacteroidia > Chitinophagales > Chitinophagaceae > Ferruginibacter. The sequence continues at coordinate 8,577 of JBKJUT010000127.1, read as the reverse complement.
GGAAAAATTCGGCGTCAGGCTCATCGGGGTGGATATAAAAGCCATTGATAAAGCAGAAGACCGTGAAAAATTCAGGCAATGGATGATCAGTATGGGTATTTCCGTAGCGCCCGCGCGCACGGCCAATTCATTCCTGGAGGGTAAAGAATTTGCGCAGGAAATTGGTTTCCCACTCGTAATACGGCCTTCCTTTACCCTCGGTGGAACCGGCGGTGGAATTGTTTATTCCAAAGAAGAGCTGGATGAAGCGCTCAACGCCGGGCTGACTGCCTCACCTATTCATGAAGTGTTGGTTGAAAAAGCTATACTCGGCTGGAAAGAATTTGAACTGGAGTTGTTACGTGATGCCGCCGATAATGTGGTGATCATCTGTACAGTTGAAAATTTTGACCCTATGGGTGTGCATACCGGCGATAGTATTACCGTAGCACCGGCCATGACTCTAAGCGATACAGCCTTCCAGTTAATGCGTAATACGGCTATTGCCATGATGCGCGACCTGGGAAATTTTGCCGGGGGCTGCAATGTGCAGTTTGCACTTAATCCCGAAACAGAAGAAGTTATTGCGATTGAAATAAACCCTAGGGTTAGCCGCTCTTCAGCACTAGCCAGTAAAGCCACCGGATATCCTATCGCGAAAGTAGCTGCCAAGCTGGCCATAGGTTATACCCTGGATGAATTAAAAAACCAGATCACCCAGTCCACCTCTGCCTATTTTGAACCTGCCCTTGATTATGTGATCGTAAAAATTCCCCGCTGGAATTTCGATAAATTTAAAGGTGCCAATGATACCTTAGGCTTGCAGATGAAAAGTGTAGGTGAAGTAATGGCAATCGGTCGCAGCTTTGCAGAAGCGATTCAGAAAGCCTGTCAAAGCCTGGAAAATGAAGCGGTAGGGCTTGGCTATTACGGTAAAAGCCTGATGCATACTGCCGAGTTGATCGAATATATAAAAGTTCCGAAATGGGACAGAATTTTCAGAATCAAGGATGCCCTCATGGCAGGCGTAAGTGTGAAGAGAATTGTGGAAAGCACACGTATTGACCGCTGGTTCATTTACCAGATTCAAAAGATTTGTGATTGCGAAAAGGAAATTGCAAAATATGAACTGGCTACTTTACCCGCCAGCCTGTTACGGGAATCAAAGTTACTGGGCTTTAGTGATGAGCAATTGGTCAGGATTATGGTTGATGGTACTGCAGAAGATGTGTACGAACTGCGGAAAAAAAATAACATCACACGTGTATTTAAAATGGTGGACACCTGCAGCGCAGAATTTGAAGCCAAGACCCCTTATTTTTATTCCACTTTCGAAAACGACTCCGACATTCCGGGCCTGCAATCCAATGAATCTGTCGTGTCTGCTAAGAAAAAAATAATTGTTTTGGGCAGCGGTCCTAACCGGATCGGGCAGGGTATTGAATTTGATTATTGTTGTGTGCATGGGCTGTTAGCGATTAAGGAATGTGGTTACGAATCTATCATGGTTAATTGTAATCCTGAAACGGTATCTACCGATTTTGACGTGGCTGATAAATTATATTTTGAACCTGTCTTCTGGGAACACATCTGGGAAATTATAGAACATGAAAAACCGTATGGTGTTATTGTGCAGTTGGGTGGCCAGACGGCGCTGAAACTGGCCCGCCTGTTACATGAAAAAGGAATCAAGATCATTGGTACTTCCTTTGATAATATGGACATAGCCGAAGATCGTGGCCGCTTCAGTGATATGTTGAAATCGCTTGAGATTCCTTATCCCAAATACGGCACTGCTTTTACCACTGATGAAGCTATCGAAGTAGCAAAGGAAGTGGGTTACCCGGTACTGGTAAGGCCAAGCTATGTGCTGGGCGGCCAAAGAATGCGTATTGTACTCAATGATGAAGAATTGGAGAAGGGTGTGCTTAGTCTGCTGAAACATCTGCCGGATAATAAAATATTAGTCGATCATTTCCTGGACCGCTGCCAGGAAGCAGAGATAGATGCCATTTTTGACGGGGAGAATTTTCATGTAATGGGAGTGATGGAGCATATTGAACCGGCAGGTATCCATAGCGGTGACAGCAATGCTGTGCTTCCCCAGTTTAACCTGACCCCGTTGGTAGTACATACCATGGAAGAGTATGCGGAAAAAATTGCACGTGCCCTGGATATAAAGGGTCTCATCAACATACAATTCGCCATTAAAGATGGGAACGTGTTTGTAATTGAAGCCAATCCCCGTGCTTCACGTACCACCCCGTTTATTGCAAAAGCCTACCAGATACCTTACCTGAACATTGCTACCAAGGTTATGCTGGGAGAGAAAAAAGTCACTGACTTTGTGTATGAAAAAAAGCTGCAGGGCTTTGCCATAAAAGAGCCGGTATTTTCGTTTAATAAATTCCCGGGCGTCAATAAAGAACTCGGACCTGAAATGAAAAGTACCGGTGAAGCCATCCGCTTCATTAAAGATTTGCGTGATCCATATTTCCGTCAATTATATAAGGAGCGGAGCATGCACCTGAGTAAATAAAAGGCACCATACAGACATGCATTAATTACTTTTTGATTGGATCGTTATTTCATAATAAACAAACCATACAATATGGTTTCCCAGTTCATCAGCCCTGATAAGGTAGGTTTATTGGGAGATCTTTCCTTTGACTTTCCACAAGGGATACACGCTGTTGGCAGGCTTGATAATGAATCCGAAGGCCTGTTGCTTTTAACAACCAACCGCAAAGTTACCCGCCTGTTGTTTTCCGGAACTGAAAAGCATGAACGTTCTTATCTCGTAATGGTGCAGAATGAGGTAGCAACCGAAACTCTCCGGATCATGCGGGAGGGCATTGAGATTCCTGTACAGGCTGGCCTGTCTTACAAAGCCATACCACGTAACATTAAAATTGTATCCAACCCCCGGGAGTTGTATCCCTATTCTGCAGACCTGCGTGAAAAGTATCCGCATACCTGGTTGCTAATAACCCTGACCGAGGGAAAATTCCGGCAGGTAAGAAAAATGGTAATGGCTGCCAGGCACCGTTGCCTGCGGTTGATAAGAATATCTATCGGGAACATAGTAATCGGCAGTCTTGCCCCAGGGGAAGTGCAGGAGCTGGAAGAAAAAACCTTCTTTTCCCTGTTGGGTATCTCTCATTCCTGACAGGCTTTTCCGGCTTCAAAACGGCCTCTATCACTATTTACCTGGATTGCATCAGCTTATTTTAAAGGATGCATTCCATTATACCTGCCTGGAAAATGTTTCCTTTTTTCAGACTCTTATTGCCACTGATATCGGGGATCCTCCTGCAGCATTACTATCCACTTGACTTATATATATTACTTGGGGTGATGGGAACAGGAGTGTTGCTGGTATGCCTGGCCGTTTTCATGCCGATATCCAGCCAGTATATTTTCCGTCATTACCGTGGCGTTATTTTAACCCTGTTATTAATAAGCCTGGGATGTTTACTCACCTGGCGCCAGGATGCCAGGCACGATAAAAATTACTTTATAAACTACTACAGGGATTCATCTACACTGCTGGTGCGTATAACTGAACCACCTGTATATAAGGAGAAGTCATTTCTTGCCCAGGCAGAAGTGGAAACTGTTATATCGGATGGGAAAATGATACATGCCAATGGTAAAATTATAATTAGCGGTGTCAAAAATTTTTCTCTTAAATATGGAAACCGGTTATTAATCAGCAAGAAACCGGAGCAAATACACAATCGCGGAAACCCCGGTGGATTTGATTTCAGTAAATACCAGGCTGCCAGGCAGGTGTACTACCAGGTGTTCCTGGCTGACACGGATGCAGTAATACTTCCTGGGGTTTACTTAGCATGGGGCTGGCAGTTTATTTTTCGAAGTCGCACGTATATCCTGGAACAGTTACAATACTATTTATGGAAAAATAAAAAAATACAAGGGCTGGCGGAAGCATTATTGATTGGCTATAAACAGGATCTTGATCCGGAATTGGTAAGAGCCTACAGGAATACCGGTGTAGTACATATCATTGCCATATCGGGTTTGCACCTGGGCTTAATATACCTTTTGATACACGGGCTGGTGTTAAGGTTGCCCGGGAAATTGCGCAAACCATGGCTTAGTACAATTATTGTATTATGTTCTTTGTGGCTTTTTGCGTTACTCACGGGAGCGGCTGCCTCCGTATTAAGAAGCGCAGTAATGTTTTCGGCCATGCATATTGGAAAGACTTTCTTCAGCCGTACTTCGATTTATAATACCCTGGCTTCATCTGCTTTTATCCTGTTATCATTCAACCCTATGTTCCTGTGGGATGTGGGTTTCCAGCTAAGTTACCTGGCAGTCTTAGGTATTGTTACATTGCAGCAGCCACTAAGCCGGCTTCTCTTTTTCCCAAACAAATGGCTCAATAAATTTTGGAAAATGGTATCGCTTACATTGGCTGCCCAGCTTAGTACCTTGCCATTATGCCTGTATTATTTTCACCAGTTTCCTAATTACTTCCTGGTGGCTAACCTGTTGGCAGTACCAATGTCCACAGGTATACTTTTCAGCGAAATATTTTTATTGGTAGTAAGCTGGGTTAAAATTCCTGGCCTGGTAATGGGATATCTGGTTTCTGTGCAGGTGTCTTGCATGAATGCAATTATACTTGCTATTAATAACTGGCCCGGCGGACTATCACGCAACATCTCTATTTCAGCAGTTATGACAGGTATTTTATATGCCTTTCTAATATTGTTGGTGGCTGGCTGGCAAGCACGTAAAAAGTTATACATAGTTGTTGCAATCGTTTTACTGGTTCCTTTTACCCTGCTTAAAATATGGGAGAGAATAGAAACCTTACATCAAGTGAGGCTCGTGGTATATAATATTCCGCAGACTACTGCCATTGATTTTATTACCGGCGATAAATATGCTTACAGAGGGGATAGTATTTACGGTGAAAAGGATCAATTTTACAGGCAACAGCTTGATCAGGCCCGGCTTGCATTTCATGCCAGAACAGGCATTTCTGCTTTTAATGACCTGCACTATAACCAGGTCTGGGATTATCATGGAGTCCGGTTACTGGTATTGGATGCTCCCGTTAAGAAAACGATATCCGGTAAAAAAATACCGGTAGATATCCTGGTCATCTCAAAAAATGCTGACATAATAATGGAGGATGTGCTGGGCGCTATTGCGCCAGCAATGGTAGTTTTTGATTCATCCAACAGTTTGTGGAAAATTGCAAAATGGAAACGAAGCTGTTCAGCCTTACTTTTGCGTTTCCATTCTGTTCCCGAAGAGGGCGCATTTATTTTTACTATTAAAGCATAAGCCCTACTCATATGCAAAAAAAAATACAGTCAGCTCTTATTTCAGTATTTTATAAAGAAGGTCTTGAAGAAATTGTACTCCAGTTGCAGAAGTTGGGAGTTGTTATTTACAGCACCGGCGGCACCCAGGAATTTATTGAGCGTTTAGGAGTCAGTTGTGTGCCGGTAGAATCGCTTACTTCCTTTCCTTCTATTTTAGGAGGACGGGTTAAAACATTGCACCCCGCTGTATTTGGTGGCATCCTGGGTAAACGCGAGGATGCGCAACATGTGGCAGAAATGGAAAAATTCAATATTCCCGCACTCGACCTGGTTATTGTTGACTTATATCCTTTTGAAGAAACAGTGAAAGCCACTGATGATGAGACACTGATTATTGAAAAAATTGATATAGGCGGGCCATCTATGTTACGCGCAGCGGCTAAGAATCACCGTGACCTCCTGGTGATAGCGTCAAAGGAGGATTATTCGAGGCTGGAAGAAATCCTGGTAAAGCAGGAGGGAGTTACCTCCTTGGATGAACGCCGTACTTTTGCAGTTAAAGCCTTTGATGTATGTACCGCTTATGATATTGCTATTTCCTCTTACTTCCATGGCAGTCATTTTGTACATCCTTTTAACCAACCTGGGAAAACTCTTCGTTACGGCGAAAACCCTCACCAGTCTGCAACCTGGTATGGAGATACCTCTGGAATATTTGAACAGTTACATGGCAAAGAACTGTCTTATAACAACCTGGTGGATGTAGATGCGGCCCTCCAGTTGATCCGCGAATTCGTGGAAGAGCCCGGTTGCGTATTCGCCATTATCAAGCATACTAATGTGTGTGGTATAGCCATTCGTTCACGCGTGGAAGAAGCTTTTCAATTTGCGTTGGCTGGTGATCCTGAAAGTGCCTTTGGTGGAATCCTGGTGAGTAATACATCTATCGATGAAGCCACGGCATTGCTGGTGAAAGACCTTTTTTTTGAAGTGCTTATAGCCCCGGGTTTTGATACTGGTGCGCTGCAGGTTCTCCAGGCAAAAAAAAACAGGATTCTATTACAAATGAAGAAAACCCCTTTAAATATAGTTCAGTCGCGCTCCTTGCTGAACGGGTTACTGGTTCAGGATAATGATAAGGGTAATTACCAGGATTGGACGGAAGCCGGTGGGCGCACAGCCTCGGAGGCTGAAAGGGCAAACCTGGCCTTTGCAAATATTGTGTGCAAACATTTAAAAAGCAATGCAATCGCTATTGTAAAAAACATGCAGCTGGTTGGTAAAGGGTGCGGACAAACAAGCCGGATTGATGCCTTGCGACAGGCAATTGATAAATCACACCATTTCGGTTTTGATCTGAAAGAGGCTGTGCTGGCCAGTGATGCTTTTTTCCCTTTTGATGATTGTATAAAGATTGCACATGCGGCGGGTATAAAAGCGTTTATCCAACCGGGTGGGTCTATCAGGGATTCAGATACACTTGATTACAGCAAAGCACACGGCCTGGTCATGGTATTAACACACATGCGGCATTTTAAACATTAGGAATGAAAGTACAGGGACGGACCGGGAGGCGGAACGGATATATAGCGCTGACCCTTACCAGCACACTTTGGGGAACAACCTGGGTGGCCAGTAAAATAGGGATATCAGCCTTACCCGCCTTACAGATGGCAGCTATTCGCCAGTTAATCGCAGGCGTATTGCTGGTAGCATTCTTTATGCTGGTAAAAAAGTTACCTGTACCCACTGTGCGCCAGTTCCGGTGGCTGGTGATTATGGGAGTATTGATGTTTGTGTTTGCAAATGGCTTAAGCACCTGGAGTCTTAAATATATTCCAACCGGTCTTAGTGCGTTGATCGGCGCATTGTATCCTTTAAGCGTAGTAATTATTGAAAGAATTTTTTTCAAAGCAAAAAAAATAACCCCGCTTACCTTAATCGGTTTCCTGTTAGGCATTGCCGGCATTGGGATTGTTTTTTACGAAAGTGCCTTTAATAATTTTTCGCAGAACTTTATTTTGGGATTGCTCCTTTCATTAATAGCGATGTTGTCGTGGAGTGTAGGCACTGTATTTATTACACACAATAACAGCGGGCTTAATCCTTATTATGCTACCGGTTGGCAGATGATGATTAGCTCAGTGATACTTTACATTATGTCTGCCTTTACACGTGGTAACCTGCCTGTTACTGAAATACCTCTGAAAGGTTGGCTGGTGATTTTTTACCTGGTGCTTTTTGGATCTATTATTTCCTTTGTGGCTTTTATTTATTCAATGAAAAAGCTGCCGGCTGCGGTGGCCTCACTTTATGCCTATTTCAATCCCTTGATCGCTATTGTTACAGCAGGAGTTTTGTTGCATGAAAAAATGACCTTTCACATTGTGTGGGGCGCCGTGGTCACACTCATCGGGGTTTTCCTGGTGAATTACAGTATCAAGCGGAACCTGGAAAAGGCTTTGATTGAACCCGAAATTTAACGTCAGTTATTATCCAGCATGAACCGCTCATAAATATTCCTCCACTGTAAATCTTCCTTATTATCACCCAGCAGGTGATTATGGTGGATGGTCACAAGTTCTCCTTTTACTTGTTTGCAGACTTTGTAGTAATGAAGCAATTCATCAAACGCCTCAGCCGGTGATAGTTTTTCTTCAAAACGGCTGTTGGCATCCATGTAACAAAAAGGATGAATCCTGAGAATAGTCTGTTTATCTGCTTCAAGGTCATACCACAAAAAGGAGGAAGCTATAGAAGCCCTGAATCCATTAATGCACCCGAAACCCATACTGTATTCATGAGGGATGCCGGCTTCAAGTAATTGCTGGTAGGTAACGGGTAGGGTAAAGTGAATATAATGCTGCCTGGAACTGTCAATCAGTTTACCGGAAATTGTTTCAAGCGATTTTTTTTCATTGTTAATTTGGGTTGGCTCCATATTGCTTTGCCACGAAGGGTGCAACCCTACTTCATATAGTTCAGCGTGTCTGCGGATTAACAGGCTCATATTTTCATTTTTCGCCGGGATGTTTTTATCAAATTTGCCAGGGCTGGAAGCCAGTAAGAAAAAGTAAACAGGCTTGAGGTCGCTGCCGGTATGCAACCTGTCGAGGAAATCATAATTATCGAATGGATCCTTTTTCATTCCCAAAAGAACCTGCAACCTGGTAAGTGAAGGCGACTTTAAAAAACCCCCCGCATTGCGCAATAGCCCTTTCGATTTATATGACCAGGCCATGTCAATATCATAAGTAGGCGTAAAAATGAAACTTTTATTTATTAATGGAAG
>JBKJUT010000146.1:0-4507 GCA_046590515.1 Ferruginibacter sp. | reverse complement strand
ATGCCTGGCATTACCTTATCACTCCGGCTGATGCTGACAGTGTGATGGCCGTAGGTGCCGTAGATACTTTAGGTAATGTAGCATCTTTTTCCAGTTACGGACCGAGCAGCGATGGGCAGGTAAAACCTTCTGTAGCTTCTGTTGGCCTCAACGCCATCGTGGCAAGTTCCTCCACCGGTGCACCCATTTATGGCAATGGTACTTCATTCGCCTGTCCGAATATGGCAGGTATTGCAAGTTGTTTATGGCAGGCTTTCCCCGAGGTAAACAACATGTCTATTATTAGTGCACTGCAGGCAGCAGCGTCTAAGGCTGATAGTCCTGATGACCGGGTGGGATATGGAATTCCGAATGCTAAAAAAGCCTTTGTGTCTTTGATAAAGCAATTATATACCCAACAGGGCATTATTCAAAAGTGCGCAGTTAATATTTACCTCGCGGTGAAACTTGATTCAGCCATGAGTATAGGTATAGAAAGAAAACTGGCTACAGAAAGTAATTTTACTTTATTTTCTACCCGGCAGGGAACAGGAAATTTCAGGCTGCAGACACTCAATATAGCAGATGATTTATCATCGGTAACAGCAGGCAATATACGCTATCGTTTTAAAATGGATATACCCGGCGACACTACCTTTTACCTCGATTCACTTGTAATAAACCTGGTGCCAAATTGCGCAGATACAGTTTCAAAAAATGATGTATGGATAGGCCCAAATCCTGTTTCTGCAGACGTGTCTGTAACTTTTAAGCGCCAACAGCCTGCTTCTTACCAGGTGGCCATTTATAACACCCGTGGACAACTGGTGGTTGAAACTAAAGGTGAGGCACCATCCGGTAGCAGTGTAATTAAAATACCTATGAGGGCATTAAGTAAGGGAGTATATTTCATCACTGTTTTTATCAACAAGGAGAAGGTAATTACAAAAAAAATTCTGAAACAGTAATTAAATTGAAAATACGGCTACAAACATAGTATCGGCCTGCTGGTCGTATCCTTTTAAATATTCCATTTTTACCAGGCGGCAGGCAAAATTATCCAGGATAAAAGTAACCTGGGATTCATTTTCTTCCCGGAATACTGAGCAGGTAATGTAAAAAAACAAACCTCCAACTTCCAGAGAATTTATAGTATTCGTTATAATGTTTCTCTGAAGTTGGGCATATTCAGCAATCTTTTTTCGATGGAAATAATAAAGATTTTCCGGGGTTCTGCTCCAGGTTCCGCTGCCGGTGCAGGGCACATCACACAATATAATATCAAATTTCCCTTCATTATTCACAGGCTTTAACCTCAGGTCAGCAGCAAAAGTTTTATATACATTCACCCCTGCTTCATCCAGTCTTTTGCGAAGGTTCTCCAGCATATTCTCCCTTATATCAGACACGGTTAACCGAACTTTTCCGTGTAACAGGTCATAAAGCAAAATAGATTTGCCCCCGCTCGCGGCACAACAGTCCCAGGCGCGAACATCCGGGTTACTGAATCTGGTTACCAACACCTCATTCAATACTTTCTGTGAATTAAGATCCTGGATAACCACTTCCTTATTTATTCGAACTGTGTCTCCGGCCTTAAATGAATTGGGCAGGGCGAAGCAGTTATTTCCTGCTTTTTCAAAAGGTACATCAGCTTCAGCCAGTTTTTTCTCAACTACCGCTTCACGCCCAGGCCGGCTGCGCAAAAAAAGTTTTGGTTGCCGGAAAAAGGATAATGTAAAAGCTGTTTTATTTATTTCACCGGAGAGTTCCTCCTGGAACGGAACTATTTGTTCAGCCGAAAGATGAAGGAGTTGCAGTTTTTCTTCCAGGGTACGGCTCACCCTGTCGTTCCATTCAGGCTTGAGCTCCTGCAATACAGGGCTGGAAGCAGTTTCAGATAGAAATACACCTGCCAGAATTTTTTCAGTTTTCCCCTCTTTACGCATTGCCTGGCCTGATCTGAAATACGCATAACAAAGTGCGGCAATGGTTTTCCTGTCTTTTGAGCCGTATTTTTTTTCAGCCGAAAAAAAGCTTTTCAGGTGCAGTGAGAAAGGCTGAACACCATTATACTTATCCAGGATTTTAATGGCACTGCCAATATGCGAATGAAGCCTGCTCATAATAATTAATTGAAGTGAGTTGAATATGTGCAGGAATTATTACTGGAATAATTATCCCAACTCGAGTAACGCATCCAGAGGGTCTTTGCCAAACAGCAGTAAAGAAGGATTTTCCAGTAATTGTTTTACCATCACCAGGAAACCAACAGACTCCCGCCCGTCAATAATACGGTGATCATAACTTAAGGCCACGTACATCATTGGTTTAATCACCACCTGGCCATTAACTGCCATAGGGCGTTCTACAATATTGTGCATTCCCAGGATCGCGCTCTGTGGAATGTTGATGATGGGTGTACTCATCATAGATCCAAAAATTCCCCCATTGGTGATGGTAAATGTACCCCCGGTCATTTCTTCAATGGTAAGTTTATTATTTTTCGCCTTAGTAGCTACATCTACCACAGCCTGTTCAATTTCAGCCATGCCAAGACTTTCGGCATTACGGATCACCGGTACTACGAGGCCTTTAGGACCGCTTACTGCAATTGATATATCACAATATTGATGGTAGATAATATTTTCACCGTCTAAATAGGCGTTCACTGCAGGAAACTTCTCCAATGCGAAGCAGCAGGCCTTGGTAAAAAAACTCATGAAGCCAAGATTTACCCCATGCTGTTCTTTGAATTTCTCTTTATTTTTTTTCCTGACTTCCATAACCGGCCCCATGTCTACTTCATTAAAAGTAGTCAGCATTGCAGTTGAGTTTTTCGCTTCCACCAAACGACGGCTGATGGTTTTGCGCAGGTTGCTCATCTTCTCCGTTTTTTCTTCGCGGCTAAAGGAAGCCCCGGCTGTCCGCCCAGGCTGGCTAATGGCCTGGAGCACATCCTGCTTAACAATACGGCCATTACTGCCGGATGGAGTGATATTTTTTTTGTCAACTTTTTTATCTGCAATTATCGCTGCCGCTACAGGAGTTGTTTTTACATCAGGTTGTTTTTCGGTTGCAGGAGTATCGGGCTGGTCGGCTTCCACCGGTTTGGCCGGAGGTGCTTCCGCTTTCTTTTCCTGTTTACTCTCCGGTGCTTTGGCATCTGTATCAATAGTGGCTACATGATCACCAATGGCGAGGGTATCCCCTTCCTTTGCAATATGTTTTACTGCGCCAGCCTGTTCAGCATTGATTTCAAAAGTGGCCTTCTCACTTTCCAGTTCCGCAATTACCTCATCTCTTTCGGCATAGGCACCATCTTCCTTTAACCATTTAACAAGGGTTACTTCGCTGATACTTTCTCCTACTGCAGGAACTTTAATTTCAATTGCCATGGCTCAATTTTGTTGTGCAAATTTGCATAAAATACCGCACTCCCGAAAAACTTTGTTTGCATCCAGCTTAAATATTATGCAAAAAGGAATGCAGGAACCCGGACTTGAAATTAGTCCTAAAAAAAAGGGCCTCGTAAAAGGCCCCTGGTACTATGTTCCTAAATAGCTTCGCAGCAATTTACATCGGGAGGTACTTCTTAATTTGGTAATAGCCTTATCTTTTATCTGGCGTACTCTTTCGCGGGTAAGGTGAAATTTCTCTCCAATATCTTCCAGGCTTAAAGGGTGGTCAATTCCAATTCCAAAGAAAAAACGGATCACTTCTTTCTGGCGCTCCGTCAGCGTACTTAGTGAGCGTTCAATTTCTGTATTAAGTGACACGCGCATTACCAGGTCATTGTCGCAGCTAACAGCGTTATGATTTACCAATACATCTATTAATGTACTTTCTTCCCCATCAGACAAAGGCTGGTCCATGCTCACATGCCTTGCAGCCACACCAAGGGTTGCTGCTACTTCTTCCGCATCAATATCCAGGAAAAAGGCGAGTTCTTCAGGAGTAGGTTCTCTTTCAAATTCCTGTTCAAGCTGGGAGTAGGCTTTGCTGATCCGGTTTGTTAAACCTACCTTGTTTAAAGGCAACCGAACAATACGTGATTGTTCTGCCAGGGCTTGTAAAATGCTTTGCCGGATCCACCACACTGCATAAGAAATAAATTTGAAACCACGGGTTTCGTCGAAACGCTGGGCCGCTTTAATCAGGCCAAGGTTACCTTCATTGATCAGATCGGGTAAAGTAAGCCCCTGGTTCTGGTATTGCTTTGCTACAGATACTACGAACCGGAGATTGGCCTTTGTTAATTTCTCCAGGGCCGGCTGGTCACCCTTTTTAATTAAAATTGCGAGTCTAACTTCTTCCTCGGGGCTGATTAATTCTACCTTGCCGATTTCCTGCAGGTACTTCTCTAAGCTCTGACTCTCCCTGTTGGTAATTGATTTCGTTATTTTCAGCTGGCGCATACTCATAAGCCGGTGTTTGAAGGGTTAATGGGACGGATAGGGTTAATGATTTTGGTATTGTAATTTAAGTTATTTGTAATATGTGGCAAAAAAAACTTTTACAGTTCTAT
>JBKJUT010000128.1:0-18317 GCA_046590515.1 Ferruginibacter sp. | reverse complement strand
CCGCCGTTTCCTTCAAAGGTGGTGGTAAGTGTATCGATACCCTGTAACCTGGTATTGTTTTCCACTTTATAATTAATACGCGTCAAAGGCCGTAAACCAAAGCTAAAGCCCCAGTTGATATCTTTTGCTTTCATCTTTTTAGTGGCCACCGGTACACCAAACTGCAGGTAAGTGATACTTGTATTAGTGGCAGTATATTTATCAGAGGTATTATTGCTTTTCAGGGTGCGCCTGCTAACCTCTCCGCCCAGGTCCAATATAGTTTTCCGCACAGAACCAATACTGGCTGGATTTGAAAAATTAATGCTGTAATTATCGATGTAACCGGCAGATATTCCACCCATAGACCGCCCGATCATATTTTGTGTAGGCACAATATCTCCCAGTCCATAACGTGAGTAAGGAGAATTTTCCTGAGCATATGTAGAAGAGAAAATCAAGAGAAGAACAAGAATTGAAACGATCCTTTTAATCCCCGCAGTTGTTAAGTTCACTAAGTGCATACAATCCTTTGAATAAAAAATTAGAGTCGGCAAATATCCTGTTTTTAAGTTGCCCCGCAAAATAGGCTGAATTGCCCCCGGTTAAAAGCACGTTAAAGTTACCATAGCTTTCAGCATATTTATTTATCATTCCATCTATTTCGAAAAGCATCCCGTTCTTAACCCCGCTTTGCAGGTTAGTTTCCGTATCATAGCCCACCAGTGGTATCCCTACATCAGCTTGTAAACCCTTTACCAGCGGAAGTTTGGCCGTAAATTCGTGCATAGACTTAAAGCGCATATCCATTCCCGGTGAAATGCCCCCGCCTAAAAATTCATGCGCCTGGTTAACGAAATTATAGGTAATGCAACTCCCCAATGCTATAACCAGGTTATTCTTGCCTGGGAAAAAATGCACGGCAGCAGCCACAAGAGCCAGCCGGTCTGTACCAATAGTTTCTGGTTTACTTACAGGAGTGGTAAACGGCAACCGGGTATTTACTGATACTTTATGAAACCGGGTAGCAATATTTAAAAGGTGGTCTACCTCCGGATTATGATTAATCACTGAAGATAATATAGCGCAACCTGGTGAATACGTTGCCAGCAAAGTCTCCATAGTACCTGCATCATCCCCCGGCAAAGAAAAAGATTCCCGGAACTTGTCGTCGTCGAAAATAGCCGCCTTCTTCCTGGTATTACCAAAGTCTAGGCAAAGTGTTACCATGTTTACGGTTTAAATTTGAAACCTTCCAGGTTCTTAAAATGCCCATTCAGTTTGATCTTCCCTTTAAGCAGGTCCATTTGTGCCATCACCGGTAAAACCTTCGCCAGGTGTCTTTTTAAAAACTCCTGCCGCTGCAGTTCATGCATCAATTCCAACATTAAATATTCTTCTTCCAGCGACATTCCGGCATGGTGTGCCACATCATAGCTGACTATCTCATCATCCGTTTTGGAAAAATCCTTGGTAATATTTAACCGGCTATACACTTCACGTATACCATGCAGAATTAATTTCATTAACTCCCTTTTGCCGCCGGAGATCGTGTTTTTTGGATATGTCACAATGGCGCCGCTGTAGAGTTTTTCTGGTAGCTCCTGGATAATCTCCAGTATCTTAAAAACCTGTGTACCCACTGTCCTGATATCCATCTGGCCATCTTCATACTCCTTACTGATTTCCACTATTTCAACGAGAGTGCCCATCTCGCTCAGCTTATCATTAAGCACTACAGGAATGCCAAAAGCTTTTTTAGTTTGAAAACATTCCTTTATGAGTTGCCGGTACCTGGGTTCAAAGATATGCAGGTTCAATGCCTCACCTGGATATACAACTATACCTAATGGAAAGATGGGAATAAAATTAGTCATTGATGCTTTTTCGCTACGGCAAAGTTATCTGAAAGAGAGATACGGAATAAAATTTAATCATGTAAACTTATGTAATTTAGTATGCCATAATCACCAGTGAATGAATGATGAAATAGTTTCTATTGCTGCAGAAAAAAAATACGCCAGGCAGTTTTCTATCTGTACGATCGTGAATGACGTTGCCGAATACAAATTGATGAAACAAAGTTTTATTGAAAAAGGGTTTGCAGGTAATTGCGAGTACCTGGTGGCAGATAATTCAGTTACTAATTCGTTTGATGCCTACGCAGCTATCCGCCGTTTTTTACAGGATTCACAGGGGCAATACGTGATCATTGTGCACCAGGATGTACGCTGCACCGACCATTCAGGGAAACTATTGGCTGCCCTTAACCGGTTAGAAGAAAAAGACCCCACCTGGGCTATTTGTGGCAACGCGGGGGGTAATGGTTATAAACATTATGTATTTAATATTGAAAACAAAGGCAAGACCCGAATCAGCAAAGACCTGCCTGCCCGGGTAACATCGCTTGATGAAAATTTTCTTATCCTGAAAAGCGATGCGCACCTCTCGCTTTCTGCAGACATAAATGGATTTCATTTTTACGGAACAGACCTTTGTATTGTGGCTGACCTGCTGGGGTTTCATTGTTATGTTATTGACTTTATGGTGAATCACCTCAGTGCCGGCAACCTCCAACAGCTAGAAGACTTTAAGCCGCAGTTCATAAAAACTTACGGGAATAAACTACGCAAACGTTTTATACAAACCACCTGTACCAAATTTTATTTAAGCGATTCTCCCGGGAAAAACAGCTTTATGAATTCGCCATTTGTGTTTTTCTGGATCAAGGCTGCACAACGGTTTACAAAGAAAGGTTAACCTTCTACCACATAACTCATACGCCTGGCCGTTTTTAAATAAGAAAGGAATGGGAAAAGTTTCTTTTTGTAAAAGAACAATACCGGTGCATGTTTTAGCAGGAAGCGGAAGTAACCGGCTGAATATTCCTTATTTTCCAGGGTTAACAAATGCTGCAGCAACTCTTGTGCAAAATTTTTATTCGATGGATGAAGTGTAGGAATAGTAATGAACTCTACCAGTGCCAGCCGGCGTTCCTGATATTGTGTCCGCGTCTGTTTACTGCCTGTCGCATGACCTATAGTAATGTTGTTACCATGCAGGCGTTGGTATGCCAGTACCTGGTTACTTGCAGCAATATTACCCACCGTAGTGGCCACCACTACCAGCCACCAGTCGTAATAAAGAGTGGCAGGGATTGGTAGTATGTATTCAAGTAGACTGCGCCTGAAAATGATATTATGCCCCGAGATGGAATTACGTAGTAACAACCTGCGGCTATCATTACCAGTCATAGGCTTTGAAGTACTTTGAACTGTTTTATTCACTGGTAATTCCCGGCTAAAAACAACAGAGGCACTGTGCACCAGTATTATGTCCGGAGATGAAAATAACGGAAGCATTGTGCTGATTTTTCCAGGCTTCCATACATCATCCTGGTCGGCAATGGCAATGAAAGGTGCTTTAGCGAGGGCAAATGCTTTTTCAAAATTCTTATTAACGCCCACGTTCACAGGCTGAAAAAAATAACTGACACGATTATCTGCTGCAGCATATTCACGGATGATGGATGCAGTTTCATCCACTGAGGCGTCATCACAAATGATCAATTCCAGTTCGCGATGGTCCTGTTCCAGTATACTTGCTATTTGCTGGCGCAGGAAGGCTGCTCCATTATAAGTAGCCATCACTACAGATACCAGGGATGAATGCTCCATTCGCTAAAATTTTTTTACCGGCCTTAAGCCGACTGAATTTCTTACCAGCTTCATCACTTCCTGCACGGATAAAAGTGGCCTGCCCAACGCAGCTAACCTTTGTTGTGAGGCTTTTACTTTCCCCCGGCCAGCAAAGAACATGGACAGTGATTTTAAATAATAAAAACGAAAGGTGAGCAAGCGGATTAATGTTTCCGGCAAAAGCTGCAGGTACCAGGCAAACAAGGTTGAACCTTGCAGGTGTATGGCATGCAGGAACATCTTATTACGGTAATAAATCGTGTTCACATAATCCTTTGAATTTTTTGATTTGATAGAGACCGATACTTTATGACGGCAGATAGCATCATGAGCATAATAACAAACCCAACCTACCCGCCAGGCGCGCAGGCTAAGATCATAATCCTCCACATAAAATGGTGCATATATTTCATCAAAGCCGCCTAACTGCCACAGTTTTTCACGGCTGACCAGGGCATTCGCACCTGACAGGTACATTGAATACAACCTTTCACCCGCCTGGGTTTCCAACGGAAGGTAATTTCCAGTTGTCTTTATTTTAGCGCCATGAAAAGAAGGGTATTTAGCCGCATCCTGGATATGCTCATCTTCCCAGCCAACGATCCTTCCCATCACACCAAATGTGGCAGGGTCTTCAAAATATTCCGGTAGATTTTTAAAATAATCCTCAGTCAACTTCACATCACTGTTCAATAACATCACCAGGTCGTACCGGGCCGCAAATATTCCTTTATTAATGGTGGGCGAAAATCCACGGTTAACCTCACTACTTAATAATATTACATCAGGGAACTTCGCAGCTATAGATACCAATGAATCATCAGTGGAATGATCATCAGACACGATCACTTCAAAAGGCAGCCCACTGTTCTTTACTGCTGTAAAAACACCGGGCAAGGTCTGCGCCAAAAGATCGCTTCCATTGTAATTGGGGATGATGACTGATATTCCTTTATTCTTCACTTACTGTTTGGTTCAATAGGTTGCAAAGTAATGTATGGTATGCGGTAGAAAAAATTAAAAGGGAACTTTAGCACATTTTGAAGTATCTAAACTATTTTAGTGCAGATGTGGCAACCTTTATTACCAAAGATCCGGCAGAATGATTTTAAAGCTATTGCGCGTTGCATTTCCATTATTGAAAATGAGGCGGGCGATTACCAGGAATTATTGCGGGCACTACCAGCTTCCGGCACCCCGGTAATTGGTATAACCGGTCCTCCCGGCGCAGGTAAAAGCACATTGGTAAATGCAATGGTAGACCTGTTGCAGAAGGATGGTAAAAAGATAGCCGTGCTTTGCGTAGATCCTTCTTCGCCCTTTAATCTTGGAGCTTTATTGGGTGACCGTATCAGGATGAGTGAATGGTATAATTCTGAAAACGTATTTATCCGTTCGCTGGCATCACGGGGATCGTTAGGTGGGCTGCACCCGCATATCATTGAAATAACTGACCTGCTTAAAGCCTCTGCTTTTGATTATATTTTAATTGAAACGGTAGGAGTTGGTCAAAGTGAAATTGAGATTGCCGGCCTCGCTGATATAACCGTAGTGGTTTTAGTGCCTGAATCAGGTGATGATATCCAGGGAATGAAGTCTGGCTTAATGGAAATTGCAGATGTATTCGTGGTAAACAAAGCCGACCGGCCAGGTGCAGATTTGTTTATTAACAATCTCAAAATGATGATAGCGCCGGTATTCAATCTGGAAAGATCAACCATACCTGTGGTGGCCACCGTAGCTTCGCGAAAAGAAGGGATAGCAGAATTATTAGAGAAAATTAATGCCAGCCAGGGAAATAAATCGCGCAGGCATCAGTTGCAGGTTGAAAAAGCCTGGCGCCTCATCCAGTCAAAACGTATGAAAGGAATCAGCAAAGAAGAACTGGCCAGGCAAATTGAAGAGTCAGGGGATAGTTTCAACCTGTACAGATTTATAGATCAATATTAACCTGCTATTATCCCTTCACTTTTTGCAGCAGGTATACAGGCCACTTAATATATCCTTTCAAAAAATAATAAAAAGCTTTCAGGTGAAACCCGTTACGGCGGGTAGTTCTGGTGAAAGCCTGTACCGGCGATAGTAAATCTCCTTTGCTCACATATTCTTTAGCCTGGTGGTAGACGTATTTGAAATTTTTCAGGCGAAAAGGTTGATGATGCAGGTAAGCTGACTTCCAGTTACCCTCCAGGATACTGCCTGCCACACCGGCTAATTCTTCCATTACTTTTTCATGAGTATGTAATTCAATTATATGCTCCGTGGGTAAGCCAGCCCTGGCATGGTCATACACCATTGAGCTGGTATAATAATCTGTAGGGTTAGTGATAATGATTGTAGGTAAGCGTTTCGCCCATTGAGTGGTGGTCAGCCAGGATATGCCGCTGGAGCAGCCGATGAATAAATGGCAATATTTGGTGAGCTCGGCATTTTCACGGAAACTTAATTCACTGCCGTCTATCACCTGCCGTGAGTTACTATTGATTTTTTTGTTAGAAGAGAGGATAAAGCAAACACCTGGGAAATGCGGTGCCATTTGTGCTGCGAAAGCCGTGGCAGAGGCGGGATTTAAGGCTGAAGTGAAACTGTCGGGACCACATTCGACAAGCACTATATTTTCAAATGAAGCGAGATTATATTTTTCCGCAAACTCAGCCACCCGGTTTACTTCCTCCCCTGATAAATAAATCTGTGGCTGTTGAGATACCGTCACCGGGTGCGGGTAGTTGCCGTAGATAGACGAGCGGATGCCTCCATCGAAATGGATTACATTTTCTGCAATTATCTGGGTGTAAAAAATTTTATCGAATTCTCCTGCGGCCTTACGTTGCTCACTTAACTGCACAAACGCTGCCCATTCACTGGCTGTGGTCAGTAAACCCGCAGTGGTTATCTCCCATATCTCATCTACATAAGGATTAAGCGACACCGATTGCATACATCGTGAATTAACTGCCCAGGTAAGATGGCATCCCGGGTAATCCACTTCCTTTATCTGGCGTGCCAGCACAGTGGCGTACAAACAATCACCGTTTGAATTTAAGTGTGCCAATAATATACGTAGCGCCATAATTTATGAAGATAGGGCTATTGTTCCGGAGCGCGGTTCTTCCACCAACGGAAACCGATGAAACCTACTATGGCGAAAGGAGCCAGCATCAGGTATAGTATGCCCTGGTTCAATCCCATAGCCGGTTTTTCGCCAAGCTGCTGTGCCGTTTTGGTACACATGGCACATTGGGCATGACTAACCCTGGTGAATAAAAGCACACAAATGAGACACAGGAATACAACCTTTTTCATGAGGTACAAATTTAAGCCAATTGTAAAGAACCGTTTCAAAATTTATGTGTAATTCAATTATAAAATAAACTTACGTTTGCAGGAAGGGGCCTGTAGCCCGCTTATTTAATTTCTACATATGAGAAGAAAATGGCTGAAGCTGGTGAGGGGTTCGCAACGTAATAAATCCCGCTCACAGGCTGGTGAAGATAAGATCCTGGATTTCCTGTTCAGCACCATGGGTATAGGTAAAATTTCTTATATCGATATTGGGGCTAACCATCCGATTGATTACAACAATACCTTTCTTTTTTATGCCAAAGGATGTTCAGGTGTTTTGGTGGAGCCAGATCCGGCTTTTGGAAAAACCATAAAAGATGCACGACCGGGCGATATCATATTACAGGCTGCCATTACTGATACAGGTAGTGGTACGGCAGACTTTTATATTTTTGATGAGCCGGCCATCAATACATTATCTAAAGCGGAAGCGGATATACGCCTTCAAAGTGGAAAGCACCAGTTAAAAGAAGTTCGACAGATCGACCTGCTCACTATTGAGACAATCATTGAAAAAAAATTGGGAGGCAAATTACCTCATCTCATTTCCCTTGATGTGGAAGGTGTGGATGAAGCTGTACTCAAAGCCTTTGATTTTAAAAAATATCCTGTACCAGCCTGGGTAGTGGAAACCTGTGAATATTCGGAAACACATATTAAACCCAAGATCCACTCAATCATAGACCTTATGCTTAGCCGCGGATACTTTATTTATGCGGATACTTATATCAACACCATTTTTGTGCATAAAGACTGGTTCTATAATCATCCCACCGGTAGGTAAAAGGCACAAAAAAATCCCGCTCTTTGCAGAACGGGATCAAATATATTTTAATTAAGCTACTGCCTGTGAAGACATTGATTTAGATACCCGCTTACGGTCATCTTCATTCAAAATAGTCTTACGTAAACGTATACTCTTTGGAGTTACTTCAATACACTCATCCTGCTGGATATATTCCATACATTCCTCAAGTGACATCAGGATTTTTGGAGCTGCTTTACTTGCATCATCAGAACCACTCGCACGGTGGTTGGTCAGTTTTTTTGGCTCGGTAGCATTTACTACAAGGTCTCCTGGCTTAATATGCTCTGCTATAATCTGGCCTGCATATACATCTTCTCCCGGGTCTACGAAGAAACGACCGCGGTCCTGCAATTTATCAATAGAATAACCGGTTGTTTTTTCAGTTGTTTTTGAAAGCAGTACCCCGTTACTACGACCAGGGATAGGACCTTTCCACGGTTTATATTCACTGAAGCGATGCGCCATTACAGCTTCACCCGCAGTATTAGTAAGCATGTTGCTACGCAAACCAATCAAACCTCGTGATGGAATATCAAATTCAAGATGCTGCATTTCACCTTTGGTTTCCATGATAAGCATTTCACCCTTACGTTGGGTTACCAGGTCAATCACTTTACCACTATATTCAGAGGGTACATCTACCACCAATACCTCGTATGGTTCGTGCTTTGCCCCGTCAATGATTTTTACTAATACCTGTGGTTGACCAATTGTCAATTCAAAACCTTCACGACGCATAGTCTCAATCAGGATTCCCAAATGGAGAATTCCACGTCCATACACATTGAAGCTATCCGCACTGTCACTGTCTTCCACTTTCAGCGCCAGGTTTTTTTCAGTTTCTTTCATCAACCTGTCGCGTAAGTGACGGCTGGTTACGAATTTTCCTTCTTTTCCGAAGAAAGGTGAATTATTGATACCAAACAACATACTCATTGTGGGCTCATCTACACTGATTATAGGCAAAGCTTCCGGGTTCTCCACATCAGCAATGGTATCACCAATGTTGAAATTCTCCAGTCCTACTACTGCGCATATATCACCTGCAAAAACTTCTTCTACTTTCTTCTTACCCATTCCTTCAAACACATATAATTCTTTGATCTTCATTTTTTTGATGGTGCCATCGGCCTGCATCAACGCAATCTGCTGGCTTTCCTTAATGCTTCCGCGCGCTACCTTTCCAACAGCTATACGGCCCAGGAAAGAAGAATAATCCAGCGAAGTGATCTGCATCTGGGAAAAGCCTTCATTTACTTTAGGCTCCGGAACGTGTTCCAGGATTGCATCCAGTAATGGAAGAATATTATCAGTTTCAGTCAGGGAGGTATTCATCCAGCCTTGCTTACTGCTGCCATAAATGGTAGGAAAATCCAGTTGCTCTTCAGTAGCATCCAGGTTAAAGAACAATTCAAATACTGCATCATGTACTTCGTCCGGGCGGCAGTTAGGTTTATCAACCTTGTTGATAACAACAATTGGATGCAGACCCAGGGCTAAAGCCTTTTGCAATACGAAACGGGTTTGCGGCATAGGACCTTCAAAGGCATCTACCAGCAACAACACACCATCTGCCATCTTTAATACCCTTTCCACTTCTCCTCCAAAATCCGAGTGACCAGGTGTATCGATTACGTTAATTTTTACGTCGTTGTAAGTAACAGACACATTCTTACTGAAAATGGTGATCCCTCTCTCACGCTCAAGGTCGTTACTATCCATGATCAATTCACCGGCATCCTGGTTTTCCCTGAACACTTTGGTAGCATGTAATATCTTATCAACTAAGGTTGTTTTGCCGTGATCTACGTGTGCAATAATTGCAATGTTTCTGATATTCATTTGATAATTAAGCTTTTAGCCAATGAGCCCTTAGGTGCTAATTAAAAGAGTAGGCTGTTTTTTGAGGCGCAAAGGTAAGCTAATTCACCGGGATGGCAAGGTTAAACTTAACAAAAAGGCTAATTGCCTTTGCTGCACCTATGTTTCAAATCTGAATTAAATGATTCTTCAAAGGAAAAATAACATTTGACTGCATTATTTGCATGCTATTTGAATTAAAGATTTAAAAAGCAGCCATGAAACGCACTTTATCTTCTCCTTCGATTACATTTTGTTTAATAATGGATCTCGTAGGTTATGCCAGTTTTGCCATACCTGTATTTGGTGAAATAGCTGATGTGATCTGGGCACCTGTTTCCGGGTTTATATTTATGAAAGCTTTTGGGGGAAGAATGGGCCGGATTGGTGGAGTTCTGAACTTTATAGAGGAGTTTATGCCATTGACAGATTTCATTCCCAGTTTCACCATTGCCTGGTTTATCCGTAATAAAGCCGGCGCAAAATTTTTTACCTCTCCCCGGTTGGTAAAACCTTTGCATCAGTAAATAAAATTTTTATATTGGTCTACCAAACATACCAATATGAAAAAGTCTTTACTCGTATGTAGCCTGGCCGTAACTATGTTTACAGCTCGTACACAGTCATTGGTACTTGAACCTGCTCAGCCCAGGCCCAATGAAACAGTCCATTTTACTTATACACCTTCCAATGCATTGGTAAAAGCCCAAACAGTTGAACCGGAAATCTATTTATTCAGTTCCAGAAAAATGAAGGTTGTAGAACCCAAACTTATAAGAAAAGGGAAGGTTTTTACAGGTCATTTCAAATTGGGAAAAAATACAAATGGATTCAGCTTTGTATTCAATTCAGCAGACTTAAAAGATACCAACCTTGACAATGGTTATTTATACCCGGTTTTTACTACGGATAATAAACCTCTCGAAGGCTTTTTTACATCAGCAGCGAATTTTTACAGTTATTCCGGTGAATACTTAATGGGTATACCCACAAATAAAAATACCGCTTTACGCTACCTGGAGGACGGGCTAAGGTTGTATTCTAATCTCGCAAATGACCCTGGATATATGACTTATTACTACAACACATTGTATTCAGTTGACCGGAATAATAAAAAGTTGATCCTGGAAAAATTGCGGGAAGATCATGCTGGCCAGGAGGTTTCTGAACAGAGTTTGACAATGACCGCCAATTTTTATAAGAAGTTCAACATGATGCGCGAAGCTGATTCAGTATTTCACCAGGTTCACGAACGCTACCCGGCTGGGAACTGGGTAAAAGACAGTCTTACAAACCTTCTCTTTCAAAGTGATAGTGCTTATAAAAAAATTGCGGTTTATAAATCTATGCTTCATAGCTACCCCGATACCGGCAAATCAATGGCACTGTACCGGGCTTACAGGTCCAATATAGCTTTAGCCTTTGCCCGCCAAAAAGATTTCGATAATGTTTATAAGTGGAATGCTGAAACAGGAGCCGGGGAGCAGGCATCTAACAATAATGAAATTGCCTGGAAGTTGGCAGAAGACAGTGAAAATCTTGACGTAGCAAAAAAGCTCTCTTACCAGGCAACTATGTATGCAAAAAAAGAAATGAATAAAAGCAATTCTGAATTTTCCCGTAAGCAAAATAAAATAAGAAATAAATCAACTTATTCCATGTATGCAGATACGTATGGTTTTGTGTTATACAAACTGGGTGAATATAAGGAAGGCTTAAAATATGCAAAAGAGGCAGCCACTTTACGGAACTTAAATGATCCTGAATATAACGAACGGTATGCCATGGTGGCTGAGAAGGTCTTAACTCCGGAAGAAACAAAAAACATCCTGGAAAAAATGGTGAGCAATGGAAAGGCTACCGCCAGGGTAAAGGACCTGCTGAAAATTCTTTACTTTAAAAATAAAGGCAGAAATGATTTTGCTGAATACGTTAATCAACTGGAGATGGGGGCTAAAGAAAAAAGACAACACGAAATTATGAAGAGCATGGTTAATGAACCTGCCCCGTCTTTTACAGTAAATGACCTGGAAGGTAAAACTGTTAGGCTGGAAGACTACAGAGGGAAAGTATTGGTTCTTGATTTTTGGGCTACCTGGTGCGGTCCATGTATCGCGTCTATGCCTGGCATGAAAAAAGCACTTGACAAATATGATGGAAATGATACGGTTAAATTCCTGTTTGTAGATACCTGGGAAGGCGGAACCGATAAAGAGAAGCAGGCAGGTGAGTTTATGCGTAGTAAAAATTATCCTTTTTATGTGTTGATGGATAATGAAAACAAAATGGTTGAAGATTTTAAGGTCAGAGGCATACCTACCAAGTTTATCATTGACAAGGAAGGCCGCCTTCGTTTCAGGTCGATCGGTTTTTCAGGTAACACCGATGATTTGGCTGAGGAAGTGAATTACATGGTAGAGCTGGCAGGTAAATAAGAATTGAAATCCATTAATTTTACAAAGGCTTAATTTTTGAAGCCAGTTTATTATGGGATTTAACATTCATTCACCATACCAACCTGCCGGCGACCAGCCGCAGGCGATACAGCAATTAACAGAAGGAATTATAAACGGTGAAATGCACCAGACCCTGTTGGGCGTAACTGGTAGTGGCAAGACTTTTACCATGGCCAACGTAATCCAGAATGTGCAGCGCCCCACCCTGGTGCTTACCCATAACAAAACCCTGGTTGCACAATTATATGGTGAATTCAAACAGTTTTTTCCTGATAATGCCGTAGGCTATTTTGTGTCATATTATGATTATTACCAGCCTGAAGCATACATGCCTTCCAGTAATACATATATTGAAAAAGACCTGAGCATAAATGAAGAACTGGACAAACTGCGTCTACAGGCTACAGCACAACTCCTGAGTGGTCGCCGTGATATTATTGTAGTGGCGAGTGTTAGCTGTATTTATGGAATGGGAAACCCGACTGAATACGAGAACGGGATTATCCGCATTGCCCGGGACCAGGTAATATCAAGACAGGGATTCCTGCATGCGCTGGTCAATTCTTTATACCACCGCAGCCAGGGCGATTTTACCCGTGGTACTTTCCGCGTTAAAGGAGATACGGTAGACATTAATCTTCCCTATGTAGACTTCGGTTACCGGGTAAGCTTTTTTGGTGACCAGGTAGAAAGCATAGAGACACTTGAATTAAGCAGCGGTAAACGAATCAGCACCGTTGAAAATGCCGCCATTTTCCCCGCCAATCTTTACCTGGCACCAAAAGATATGATCACAACGGTTATACACGAGATCCAGGATGAATGTGCGGCCCAGGTTGAATATTTTAAAAATTCAGGTAAGTATATCGAAGCACAGCGCATCAGCGAAAGAGTCAACTATGATCTGGAAATGATCCGTGAACTGGGCTACTGCAATGGTATTGAAAATTACTCCCGGTTTTTTGACCGGAGGAAACCCGGTGCCAGGCCATTCTGCCTGTTAGATTATTTCCCACGCGATTTCATAACCATCATTGATGAGAGCCACCAGACCATCCCGCAGGTAAGCGGAATGTATGGAGGTGACCGCAGCCGCAAACTTATTTTAGTGGATTATGGTTTTCGGTTGCCATCGGCTATGGATAACCGCCCACAGAATTTTCATGAATTTGAAAACCTTACCCGGCAAACTGTATATGTATCTGCTACCCCTGGTGATTATGAATTGGAAAAGTGCGGCGGGGTTGTAGTGGAGCAGGTAGTGCGGCCAACCGGCCTGCTGGATCCGCCAATAGAAGTGAGACCTACTCATAACCAGATCGATGACCTGCTGGATGAAATTGATAAACGCGTCAAATTAAACGAGCGGGTGCTGATTACCACTCTTACCAAGCGGATGGCTGAAGAAATGGATAAATATCTTCACCGGATAAACATTAAATCAAAATATATCCATAGTGAAGTAACCACCCTTGACCGGATTGAAATATTACGTGAGTTACGGTTGGGTGTAATCGATGTACTGGTAGGTGTGAATTTATTACGTGAAGGACTTGATCTGCCGGAAGTGTCTCTTGTGGCTATTATGGATGCAGACAAAGAAGGGTTTTTACGCAATGAAAGAAGCCTGACCCAGACTGCAGGCAGGGCTGCCCGTAATGTAAAAGGCACGGTTATTTTTTACGGGGATAAGATTACCGAGAGTATGCAGAAGACAATTGATGAAACTACCAGGCGCCGTGCCAAACAGGTTGAGTTTAATGAAAAGCATAATATTACTCCTACTACTATTATAAAAACACGTGACCAGGTGATAGCACAGGGAAGTGTGCTGGATGTAAGAGGATATGATCCTGCAAATCCATATGCCCTCCAGGCTGCGGAAGACCTGGTACCGATGGCAGCAGAAGACCAGGAAATTTATAAAACCATACCCCAGGTAGAAAAAGCTATTGGCCGCACGAAGCGTGACATGGAAAAAGCAGCGCGCGACCTCGATTTTATGGAAGCCGCGCGACTGCGTGATGAGATGTTCAAAATGCAAAAAGAACTGGAAGGAATGAAAGCCTGAGACTAATGAGATTTCGTCGGGGTTTTCATTATTTTGGTTTTTGTCTTTTTTTCAATCAAGGGAAACCCACGGTTTTCCATCAAGGCATCCGTTTTAGGATCGTGGCCGCTGAACCCCCGGTATGCCTCAGCCTGGTCCACTGAATTTCCCACGCTGAATACATATTTATACAACCTGGCAGCAACTGCTTTATCATACGGTCCCTTTCCTTTTGTGAAAACAGCATATGCATCTGCGCTTAACACATCTGACCATAAATATCCATAGTAACCCGCAGAATAATTATCACTTGAAAAAATATGACTGAACTGGGTGGGCCTATGGCGCATCACCAATTCACGTGGCATTCCCAATTCTGCCAGTGCATTCTTTTCAAAAGCTGCCGGGTTTGCAGAGGGAGGGGCCAGGTGAAATTTCATATCAATTAAAGCGCTCGCCAGGTATTCAGAAGTGGCAAATCCCTGGTTAAACTTTGCGGCTTTATTAATCTTTTCAACCAATGCCTGCGGTATCGGTTGGCCTGTCTGGTAGTGCAAGGCATAATTCTGCAATACTTCCGGGGTGGAAAACCAGCGCTCCAGTAACTGTGAGGGAAACTCGACAAAATCACGGGGTAAACTGGTTCCTGACAGGGAGGGATAGGTGACATTGGAACTCAGCCCATGTAATGCATGCCCAAACTCATGAAAGAGCGTGCGCGCATCATCCCACGATATGAGTACAGGCTCCCCAGGATTTCCTTTTACAAAGTTGGAATTGTTGGATACAATCGTAGTAATATCCTTGTCCATTTTTTCCTGCTGGCGGTAAGCTACCATCCACGCACCTGATCTCTTTCCTTTACGCGCGTAAGGATCAAAATACCAAAGGCCGATCTGCCTGCCGGACCGGTCATTTACCTGCCAGACATTTACATCAGAGTGAAAAACGGGGATCCCGGTTAATGGGATGAATTTATAGCCAAACAATTCTCCCGCTACCCAAAACATTCCGTCACGCAATTTGTCGAGCTGCATGTATTTTTTAACTTCATTCTGGTCAAGATCATATTTTTGAAGTCTCACTTTTTCTGCATAATAACGGTAATCCCATGGTTCGATAGTTATTCCAGCATGTTCCTTATCAGCCAGCGCCTGCATGTCAGCCACTTCTTCGTGTACTTTGGCCACAGCCGGCTTCCATACATTCTCCATTAATTCCAATGCATTCGCAGGAGTTTTGGCCATGGTGTTTTGCATACGCCAATGGGCATGGGTGGGAAAGCCTAATAAAGTAGCTCTTTCTTTCCGCAGCTTTAATATGGAAACAATATTCGCCTTATTATCAAAACTATCTCCATTATCTCCCCTGCTGGTAAATAATTTCCAGGCTTTCTCACGCAGGTTCCTTCTGGCAGAATAGGTTAAAAAAGGATCTATGGAAGATCGTGTGTTGGTTATGAGCCAGGATCCTTTTTTATTCTTTGTTTCGGCGGCCGCAGCGGCCCCGTCAACCAGTTCCTGTGGCAAACCTTCCAGGTCACCGGGAGAATTTATTTCAAGGTAAAGTTCTCCTTCATCGTGCAACAGATTCAGGCTGAAATTGGTAAAAAGTACGGCCAGGCTTTTATTTATTTCGGCAACTTTTCGTTTACCCGTAATATTCAGGTTAGCTCCCGCGGACACAAAGTCTGTATAATATTTCCATACCAGTCTTTGCTGCTCTTTTGTAAGTTTATTTTTTAAAGGAGAATTATACACTTGTTTTATACGACTGAAAAGTTTTGGGTTTTGCCTGATACCGTCGTTAAATGCAGACTGAATGGGGGACATTTCTCTTTGCAAAGGTTGAAATAGTTCACTGTTCATGTTGGATTCCCAGATACTATAAATGGACAAAACCCGGGAGAGGGTTTTACCTGATCTTTCCATCGCCAGGATCGTATTTTCAAAAGTCGGCCTGGATGGACTATTGGAAATGGCATCTATCTCGGATTGTTTCTCAGCCATCCCCTGCAGAATAGCAGGCTTAAAAAATTCAATTTTTACTTTATCGAATGGTGGCAAACCATTATAGCCTCCCTGCCAGGGGGGTAGAAGTGGATTAGGCTCATCAGTGGCCGACTTCAATAATGGCTGGCTAAACCCAATAGTTTGAATGGCAGACAAACACCACATCATCAAAAAGACCGGTAAGAAAATAAATGAACGCATATAGGGGATTAAATGAGTGATAATTCCTGTCAATTTAGGATTTTCCTTTTCCTAACCATTAAAAAATTTTGCGAAAATTTTAATAGGCCCCTCTTATTTTTATCTCCAGTAAACAGCTCCTGAATTTTCAATCACCTTTTTGTAACTATATTTAGGGTAAACCAAGTATATATGAAGAAAGAACAGGCCAGCTGGTTCAGCCCGGCATTACAAAAAGAAATGCCCATTGTAGCTTATGGTGATTATGGCTTTGCCTTATTACTGGTGCCTACTGCCGCAGCGGATTTTATGGAATATGAGCGTTTCCAGTTAATGGAAACACTGGCACCATACATAAATGGCGGCAAAGTAAAAGTCTTCTCTATCAACAGTATTAATAGTGAAAGCTGGTTAAACAACGACATGGCCGGTGAGCACAAAGCCATCCGCCATAACCAGTTTAATGAGTATGTTTTTAATGAAGTCATTCCATTTATAAAGACCAACACTTCTGCTGACACACCGATCATAACCTGCGGAGCTTCCTTTGGTGCTTTGCACAGCATAAATCTATTCCTGAAAAGACCAGATCTTATAAACGGGGTAATTGCTATGAGCGGGGTGTATGACCTTTCTGAATACACCAAAGGATATTTTGATGAGCAGGTATATATTAATTCGCCCATGCATTACCTGCCAGAACTGAATGATGACTGGTATCTGTCAAAGATCAGGAACAACAATCGCATATTTTTATTGAGTGGCAGTGGAGATTATGAAGACCCTGAAGCAAGCCGGAAGTTTTCGGATTTACTGAATAGCAAAGGCATCGCTCACCATCTTGATATCTGGGGACATGAATGGAAACATGACTGGCCTACCTGGCGTGCTATGCTGCCGGTGTACCTGGAAAAAATATAATAATAAAGGGTGGCTAACTGGCCACCCTTTTTTTTATAATCAATATTGATTAATAAGAAGTCGGTAAAATCTTTTTGAGCTTATGTACTGATTTACCTTTATTAGATATTACTTCCAGGAAGTAAATACCATATCCCAGGCCGGTTGCATCCAGTTGTTCTGTTTTTGCGCCGTTGTTTTTTTCACCGTTTTTAGCAATGACTGTTTTACCGGACACATCTACCACGTTGATTGCATATTTACCGGTCATATCATTCGCCAGGTCAACCTGGATATGATTCATAAAAGGATTAGGAAAGACTTTAATACCTGTTGTATTATCCTGGGCCACCACGGTCGCTGATGTAGTGCTGATACCGGTTAACACAGGCTGGGTAGCTACCATAGCAGATCTGCCAGCGGTTGAGCCTGTAAAAACAGTAAAGCCAGCCAGGTAGTTGTAAGTAGTAGCAGAAGTTATACTGATTGCTACTTTTCCATTGGCATCTGCGCTGATATTGTCAAAACGGGCCAGGTCATTTTCATTATTGTCTGTGTCAATGGTATCTGTAAGATTACCGATCCTCATGATGGTTTTACCACCAGAAGATATCTTGCGGCTGGCATACAATTCAAAAGAATAAGACTGACCAGGTGTCAATCCACTTATGGTTAAGGTACGTGGCACAGAATGCATTGAATTGATACGCAGAACTCCAGGGAGAGTTGTAGTGGCTCCATTTGCATAATTAGATCCATTATCAGAGTATCGTGCATGTTCAGAAAGAATAACACTTACCGGGCTTTGAGTGCCATCTTCATATTTAAATGTATAACTCGCTACACCAGGATTAGTATTCCAGTTATTCCATTGAGCATTTACCAATAAGGTACTGCCATCAGTCAGGTTTACACGTACGTTCTTACCTCCAACAGATGCAGCTAATACAAAAACCTGCATGGTATCCCGGGCAATAGCACCAATGTTATCAGTCACTCTTAATTCAAGAGTGTATGTTCCCTGGACTGCAT
>JBKJUT010000102.1:0-4395 GCA_046590515.1 Ferruginibacter sp. | reverse complement strand
CCACCATGCCGTAACGTTATTAAGTGAACACCTCGGCATGGTGGCTGTCGCCGGACATCATTGCATAGACTGCCCAGCAAAGGGTGGCGGTGATAAGCGCAATGGCTGCCTTGTTGATTTTTAATGGATGTTCAAGCGTGATTGCTATGTATCCGAGAATAAAAATCAAGCTTATGATTAGTATCATTTAATCTGTTTTTTTGTTTAAGGCGATCCACGTAATACAGGCATCAAAATTACTGAATATGTGTTTTTCAGCGATGAGGTCAGGTATGATCCTTATTAACTTCAACCGGTCGCCTGGCTGATCCTGAAGGCCTGTAAGCAATACATCAATTCCTTTTTGCTCCAATGCCAATATAGAATCTTCCAGCGCATATAAGCCCGTTTGATCCACAAAAGGCACTTTTTCCATCCTGATAATCACGTACCGGATATCCGTTGCGCGGCCAATGATTTCTGAAAATGCTGTAGCGAATCCAAAGAACAAGGGTCCGTCAATATGCTTTACCAACACGTTTGATTTCATGGAGTCAGGCATGCTCTCATCTGTCCACTCTGTATCCTCCATATGATCAGACAAGGGACTTAGTTTGGCCTTATCAGCAGCAAAATCACCCATCTTTTTCATAAATAAAACGGAGGCCATCACCATTCCAATACCAACAGCAACCAGCAGGTCAAGAAATACTGTCACAAATAAAACAATAAACATAATAGCTACATCTGAACGTGGTACTTTCCTGAGATGGCGAAAACCTTTGTAATCAAGAATTCCTATTCCTACCGTAATTAATATACCTGCCAACACTGCTTTGGGAATTAGCGCCGCATATTTGCCGGCACCCAGCAGTATAATCAATAATACTACGGCATGGATAACCCCGGATATACGGTTACGGCCACCCGAACGGATATTCACCAGGGTACGCATAGTGGCTCCTGCACCGGGAATACCACCAAACAGTCCGGCCACTGAATTTCCTATCCCCTGGCCTATTAATTCCCGGTTACTGTTGTGACGGGTTTTTGTTACATTATCTGCTACCACTGATGTCAGGAGGGAATCAATAGCTCCGAGGGCGGCCAGCGTGATTGCAGCCTGGATTATAAGTGAATAAAGGTTAGGCTGAATATTAGCCAACTCACTTAACTGCAAAGACGGAAACCCCGTAGGTATCTCTCCAATTACCGGTACATTATGACCCAGCACAACAGAAAGCACAGTTACAATCAACAAGGCTACCAATGTACTTGGTACGGCCTTGGTAATCTTTGGAAATGTATAAATGATCAGAATTGTAACAGCACAATAGATAAAAGCCCAGGTATTAACCTGTTGTAAGGCGGGAACTATTTCTTTCACCACATCTAATGTTGTTTTCGGAGACGCCTGGCCTAATGCCGGGAATAATTGCAATAATATAATGATTACTCCTATCCCACTCATAAAACCGGATATCACCGGGTAGGGAATGTATTTAATAAGCGAGCCTATCCGTAAAACTCCCATCAGCACCTGGAGAATACCTGCCAGGATAAAACAGGCAAGAATTGCTCCGAGCGCTCCTGCAATATCCCCGGTTGCAAGCAAAAAACTACTGATAGTAGCCGCGGTCACAACGGTCATCGGACCGGTAGGACCACTGATTTGAGAGGGAGTACCACCGCCAATGGCTGCAAATAATCCCAGGAATATAGCACCATACAAACCAGCGGCAGCACCAAGCCCCGACTGCACCCCGAATGCAAGTGCCAATGGCAATGCCACAATACCAGCTGTAATTCCACCGAAAAAATCTCCTTTTGTAATTGTAATTCCTTTCATATTATTGATTGCTTTCTTTTATGGATAATTCATTGACTAATTCCTGTTGAGCAAACTTTTCTTCTATAAAGTGTACTCTTCCATTTTCTACACTGTACATGCCGCCGACAATGCCGATTTTACCTTCTTCAAAGAGATCGTGGATCAAAATACTCCCTTGTAATATTTCATCCATACTGTGCAACACATTGGCATATGCTACTCTCTCTGCAGAAAATGAATGTACAGGGTGAGCTTCATACTGATCCTTTTTATCAATAGCAGGTTCAATTTTTTGTAACAGGCCTGAAAGTTTACCCAACTGTACTCCCTGGCAAGCGCCTTTGATGGCGCCGCACCTGGTATGCCCCAGCACTACTATGAGCTTCGCTCCTGCCACTGCGCAGGCAAACTCAAGGCTACCTAAAATGTCGTCATTAACAATATTCCCGGCAATGCGGATGCTGAAAATATCTCCCAGGCCCTGGTCAAATAATAATTCAACTGATGTGCGGCTATCCATACAACTTAATACTACGGCAAATGGAAATTGCCCGTCGGCGGTTTCATTCATTTGCTGTAATAAGTTGCGGTTAAGTTTGAGGTTACTGATGAACCGCTTGTTTCCTTCAATTAATATATGGTAAGCCTCCAGGGGGCTTAATGCCTCCAGGCGGTCTTTTGTGATCGCTGTCATAAATAAAATTATGTGATTAAGAAATGGCTATGCCACAGGCTCGCTGTCGCAGGCAATTATATAGTACTCGGAGATTCTTAAGAAAAATTCGGGGGAGGAACCAGTAGTTCCGGGTGAAAGGCCTGGTATAAACCAGAAGGGTTTACATGAGAAAGAGCTCCCATTACAGGCAAACCAAAACCGGGATAATCTATACCAGGAAAAAATTCAGACAACTTACTTATCGCTGCTTCACCTTTTTCTTCCACAATGCTGGAAAAAAAATCACTTACATCACCAGGCAAACTTTCCACACGTTCAACTTTTACTGACTGATCAATCATGTACATACAAGGCATACCAATAGACAGCCAACTGAAAGTCAGCAGCATAAATATTACCTGTACACGCCTGGAAAATGATTGTGAATGTTGCCTTTGCATGAGGTGCAAATTTAGCAAAAAATGACCACACAACCAAGTGACATGCCTGTGACATAAAATTTACTTAATGTATAATTTTACCAGGAACTCGCCGTAGTAAGGATTCTCAGCCATTCCACCTGGTGCAATCTTGATGCGGTATGTTCCTTTCTGCGTAATCAGATAATTCAATTCTTTGCCAAAAGGGCCATCCGTTTTACCATCAGGCATCGTTACCTGGTTAAACCGGATATTTGACGCACTATTCATAGTTGCAAGAGTTCCTTTTATTATATTACCGCCAGTAACCGGCACATTACATATTACTTCTCGCTCCAGGCTATCCATATTTCCCTGCACAGTTACAGAGGTAGTGCCGGCAGAAAACTCCACATCAATTTCATTTCCATGCTGCACATTCTTTTTATATTTATTTGCCGGAACTGTAGCTTTATAACCTGGCAATGACTGACTGGTGGCATCCGCAATAACAGCACTTTTTCCTGAAGTCCTTTCTTCAGTTTGATTGCAACTACAACCGCACAGTATTAAAACCAGAGGATAAAAAAATATCTTCATACTATTATTTTTAGATTGAATCATTTAATTTACCACATTGCCGGGAGCAATATCGCACCTTTGAAGGAAATATAATTTATGAACTGGTTCATATTGATAATAGCAGGTTTTTTAGAGGTGGCTTTTGCAGCCTGCCTGGGCAAAGCAAGATTATCTTCAGGAAACGAAATGTACGCGTGGTACGCAGGTTTTATCATTTCACTGGTTGCCAGTATGGCACTGTTAATAAAAGCCACGCAAACTTTGCCACTGGGCACAGCTTATGCGGTATGGACGGGCATAGGCGCTGCCGGAACTGTGTTACTGGGAATATTTATTTTTAAAGAACCCGTGCACTTTTGGCGGATCTTTTTCATCATAACTCTTATCGGCTCTATCATTGGTTTGAAAGCGGTCACTCAATAAACTTTGATTAAATTTTTTTAAAATGGATATTACTGAAGAAACATATGAAACATGGAATAAAGCGGCCGGGGTATACCAGCAAAAATTTATGGACCTCCACTTATTTGATGATACCTACGACCTTTTTTCTGATTTAATAACAGGAGATAATCCTCGTGTAGCTGATATCGGCTGCGGTCCGGGAAATATCAGCCGCTATTTACTCCAAAGAAATCCACAACTTAAAATTACCGGTATAGATTATTCACCCAATATGGTGAAACTTGCGAAAGCCAATAATCCCAGCGCAGATTTCAAAGTAGCTGCATGCAGCCAGGTCTCTTCCTTACCCACTGCATTTAACGGGATTATCTGCGGGTTTTGTATTCCTTACCTTTCACACGAGGAAGTGAACGTTTTTATCCGCGATTGCGCAAACCTGCTAATTCCCGGCGGGATTTTATACATAAGTTTTATTGAAGGGGACTATAAACATTCCGGTTTTAGAACTGGCAGTACCGGCGACA
>JBKJUT010000006.1:0-6042 GCA_046590515.1 Ferruginibacter sp. | reverse complement strand
CTTTAATGGAATGGATATCAAAACTCAAATTGAATACATTGATATGCCGGCGGATCTTATGCATACGTACCAGTATTTTACCGAAGCTAATATGGTTAAGTTACAGACAGCCGGCTACCGGCAGCCTTTTTATTCCCTTGAAGAAGGAGTAGATGATTATGTAAGGCACTATTTAAAAGAATCACTGTCATATTAGAAGCTTCCGAAGGGGTGCCTGTCATATTTTTGCCAAAAAAATCTATTTTTTCTATAAAAATGCAGTCAAATTTCACCCGGCCGGAAATTCCGTTTATCTTTACATGACCTCCCGGATTTTTTATTCCATTTTTTTTCCGCTGGTCAACCAGGAATGACTGAAATGACATACTCATTAAGTTTGAATAATGAGTGTATGTGATATGAGCCTGGAAAAATAAAGAGCAGGCATTCTTATTAATGCCTTTATAATTGAAAGCAACAATTTAATATACCATGGCCAAATATATTTTTGTAACTGGAGGTGTAACATCTTCACTGGGAAAGGGAATTATCGCTGCTTCACTGGCAAAATTACTGCAGAGCAGGGGCCTGAAAGTAACGATCCAGAAATTTGATCCATATATTAATGTGGATCCGGGCACCCTCAACCCCTATGAACATGGTGAATGTTATGTAACTGATGATGGTGCAGAAACTGATCTTGACCTGGGGCACTACGAACGTTTTTTAAATATTCCTACCTCCCAGGCTAATAATGTTACCACAGGTCGTATATACCAAACCGTTATAAATAAAGAAAGAGAAGGGGAATACCTTGGCAAAACCGTACAGGTAGTTCCACATATAACTGACGAGATTAAGCGCCGGATGATGTTGCTTGGTAATTCAGGTGATTATGACATTGTAGTAACCGAGTTAGGTGGAACTGTAGTTGATATAGAAAGCCTGCCTTTTGTGATAGCTGTCCGCCAGCTTCAATGGGAGATGCCGGAAGAAGATTGTATGGTAGTTCACCTAACGCTTATACCTTACCTGAAAGCTGCAAAAGAACTTAAAACAAAACCCACCCAGCATAGTGTCAGGATGCTTAGCCAGGAAGGTGTTACTCCTGATGTAATCGTTTGTCGTACCGAACACCCGTTAACCGATGAGTTGAAGCGCAAGATTGCCTTGTTTTGTAATGTAAAACCTAATGCTGTAATAGAAGCTATAGATGCCGGAACAATTTATGAAGTGCCAATGAAAATGTTACAGGAGGGCCTGGATCTGATTGTGTTGAAAAAATTACAGATCAATGGCTATGCGGCTCCTGAATTAGGGAAATGGAAAGGCTTTTTGGATAAATTAAATTACCCGAAGAGCCGGGTAACTATTGGGTTAATTGGTAAGTATATCGAATTACAGGATGCATACAAGTCAATACTGGAAGCGTTTATACATGCCGGTGCGATGAATCAATGTAAAGTGCAGATTGTAAATGTGCATAGCGAATTTCTCACAGAGGATAACGTGGCTGAAAAGTTCAGGGAACTGGATGGATTGCTGGTAGCCCCGGGTTTTGGTTCAAGAGGAGTGGAGGGAAAAATTACTGCGGTAAGGTATGCCCGCGAAAACCAAATGCCGTTTTTTGGTATTTGCCTCGGTATGCAGATGGCTGTAATTGAATATGCCCGCAACATATTAGGCTTGCAAGGTGCTCATTCAACTGAAATGGATCCGGCCACACCTCACCCGGTGATTGCGCTGATGGAAGAACAGAAAAAGGTTAAGAAAAAGGGCGGCACTATGCGCCTGGGTGCTTATCCATGTACAATCCGGGAGGGGAGCCTCGCCAATAAAATATATAACAGCACCGAAATCAGCGAGCGCCATCGTCACCGTTGGGAATTCAACAATCATTATTTATCCGGTTTTGAAAATGCCGGCCTTTTACCGAGCGGTATCAATAATGCCACCGGCCTGGTGGAGATAGTGGAGTTGCAAAATCATCCTTTTTTTGTAGGAGTGCAATATCATCCTGAATTAAAAAGCACGGTAGAAAATCCACACCCGCTTTTTGTTTCTTTTGTAGAAGCAGCAAAATGGTATGCAGAAACCAAGGCTAATGCTCATGCGGTGCGTAAAGAAAAGGAAACTGCCTGAACTTGTTTCGCTACCTCCTGAATGATCGTAAATTTGCCTCATGCAAAAATTAAGTATGGACGCCCTTAACCGCAAAACCGTGGAAGAGTTCCGGCGTTCAGAAAAAACTCCTGTTATTGCTGTATTAGAAAATATCCGCAGCGCCTATAATGTAGGAAGCCTTTTCCGTACAGCAGATGCTTTCCTGCTGGAAGGAATATACCTCACCGGTTACACTGCCAAACCGCCTCATAAAGAGATAAAGAAAACGGCTTTGGGTGCAGAGGATTCCGTGGAATGGACTTATCATGCAACGGCTTCAATGGCTATAAGTGAATTAAAAGCCCGTGGCTATTCAGTTTATGCAATAGAACAGGTTGAGGGCAGCCTTTCGCTTGAGAATGTAAATTTTGACCAGGTTTCAAAAATCGCCGTAATATTCGGAAATGAAGTGACCGGGGTAGAACAGGAAACTTTACTCCAGTGTGAGGGTTGTATTGAAATACCCCAGCTTGGTATGAAACATTCGCTGAATATTGCCAGCGCGGCAGCCGTAGTGCTGTGGGAAATTGTGAGAACACGAATCCAGACTCCGGGTAATTAACCATGAACACCATAAAAAAATATCTATCCCTGGTAAAGTTTTCGCATACCATTTTCGCTATGCCCTTTGCCCTGGTGGGGTTTTCGTTAGCGATACTGGAAACAGGTACTGTACCTGCGTCATTTTTTGTAAAGAAGTTAGTACTTGTGGTACTTTGTATGATTTTAGCCCGTAGTGCTGCAATGGCATTTAACCGTTTCCTGGATCGCCGGTTCGATGCCCGAAATCCCCGCACAGCCATACGTGAAATTCCTGCCGGTGTCATAACGGCAAAGCATGCACTTCTATTTACCATTGTGTGTTGCATATTATTTGTGATTTGTACCTACTTTATAAACCACATCTGTTTTTATCTTTCTCCTGTTGCACTTTTTGTGATCTTGTTTTATAGTTATACCAAACGCTTCACTGCCTTGTGCCACCTGGTTCTTGGTGTGGGACTAAGCCTGGCGCCAATAGGGGCTTACCTGGCTGTAACAGGTTATTTTTCCTGGTTACCTTTATTATTTTCTTTTACTGTGCTCTTTTGGGTAAGTGGTTTTGATATTATTTATGCCATGCAGGATGAAGAGTTTGACAGGGAAAATAAACTTTGGTCCATACCGGCTCTGCTGGGCAAATCAAGGGCCCTTATGTTTTCCCGGCTATTGCATTTTATTTCAGCCTCTATTGTAATTTTTGCAGGTCTCTATGGAAACTTCGGCCTTTGGTATTGGCTGGGCGTATCAGTATTCACCGGGATGCTCATCTTCCAGCAATCTATTGTGAAGCCTACAGACCTGCGGCGGGTGAACCTGGCTTTTATGACTGCTAACGGTATTGCTTCTGTGGTTTTTGCTGCATTTGTCATCCTGGACCTTTACCTTCATTAATATGGCAAGAATTATCGCAATTGATTATGGTGGAAAACGTACAGGGATTGCTGTTACTGACCCATTGCAGATTATCGCAACCGGCTTAACCACCATTCCTTCCCATGAACTGATCACCTTCCTTAAAAATTATTTTAACAGGGAAACTGTCGAACTCATTATTATAGGATTACCAAAGAACTGGGATGAAAGTGATACACATGGCACACCCTTGGCCCAGGCAGCAATTAAAAAAATCAGCAAAGAATTTCCACTGATACCTGTATTGCCCGTTGATGAACGTTATACTTCTAAAATGGCTAAAGACGCCATGATACAGATGGGCATGAAGAAAAAGGATCGCCGTGATAAAAAAATTGTAGATGAAATTGCTGCAACCATAATGCTGCAGGAATACCTTCAAAGCGTAGGCAGGTAACACAGACTTCCCCTGGTTGGTTGATTAGGTGATATCGGCTAACTTTGCCCCCCATCATTATATTAAATTTAAAAAATGACTTTACCAATAGTGGCATATGGTTCCCCGGTTTTACGAAAGGTGTGTGCGGATATAAATAAAGATTACCCCGGTCTCGATAAATTGCTGGAAGATATGTGGGAAACGATGTACAACAGTAATGGTGTGGGCCTGGCAGCGCCCCAGGTCAATAAAGATATCAGGCTTTTTGTAATGGACAGTGAGCAGATATTTGAAAACCAGGATGCTGATGAAGTGGGTCTTTATCCTGATGAACCTGGATTTAAGGGCGTATTTATAAATGCCCACATTAAAGAATTGTCAGGTAAAGAATGGAGTTATAATGAGGGTTGCCTGAGCATTCCAAAAATCAGGGAAGATATTATGCGCAACGAAAATGTTACCCTTGCGTATATGGATGAACATTTTATTTCCCATGAAAAAACATTCAATGGCATAACTGCCAGGGTTATCCTGCACGAATACGACCATATTGACGGCAAACTGTTTATTGACTATTTAAAACCTCTGAAGCGTACTTTACTTCGCCGGAAACTCGAAGATATTTCCCGTGGGAAGGTTAAAGTGGATTACAGGATGGTTTTCCCAAAATAGTTTAAGATTTCCTTTATAATCATTTAGGGTATTTTTGCAGCATGAAGAAATTGCTTGTTTTCTTAATGTTTTGCAGCCAGTTAACCTTTGCCCAGCAAAAGTCTGATAGTACGGTTAACGTAGGCAAGAAAACAATTACATTGTCTGAGGTAGTGGTAGACAGGAAATTAAATGTCTCAAATTTTATCAACCGGGTAAAGAATGATACCAGTTTTTACAAAGCATTCCGTAACCTGCATATTCTGCAGTTCACTGCCTTAAACGATATCCGTTTGAATGAAAAAAATGGTATCATAAAAGCCGGCTTATTCAGCAAAACCAAACAGGTAAGAGTGGGCAACTGCCGGACAATGCAGACTCTTCAAGAAAAGGCAATAGGCGACATATATGATGATAACCGCCAGTTCAATTATTATACAGCCCAGATGTATGCCTCTCTTTTTTTTACCAGGGATACTATCTGTAATGAGACAAATATTGTAAAGGATATAAATTTTTCAACTTCCGGTAAATCAGGGCTTGAAAAGCACAAGGAACAATTAAAGATGCTCTTCTTTAATCCCGGAAGACGTATTAATGGCCTTCCTTTCATGAGCAACAAAACGGCCATTTTTGAAGACGATATGGCTGATGTATATGATATGTCAATTGATATGGATTACTATAACAATACCAGTTGCTATATTTTCCATCAAAAGGTGAAACCAGGTAAAGAAAATAAAGTAGTAGTAGATGAAATGACAACCTGGTTCAATGACAGTACCTATGAAGTAGTGGCAAGGAATTATTCGCTTAGTTATGATGCCTTTGCCTATGATTTTAAGGTTGATATGGAAATAATAATGACCACGTTTAATAACCTGACAGTGCCCGCACTGATCAGGTATAATGGCAACTGGAAAGTATTTTCCAAAAAAAGAGAACGTGGCGTTTTTACGGCCACGTTATCACAGTTTTCTTATGGTAATTAGTTTTCTGCCTTAATTTTTTACAGGCAGGTAGGAATAATTTTTACCGTATTCAACCATTTGCCGGAAAAAGCTTTGCGGGTAT
Organism: Ferruginibacter sp.; assembly: GCA_046590515.1. GTDB lineage: Bacteria > Bacteroidota > Bacteroidia > Chitinophagales > Chitinophagaceae > Ferruginibacter. Next base: position 341 of record JBKJUT010000006.1, on the reverse strand, counting down.
TCCAGTTTTACATCTGTGATCTTATCCCCATTCATCACAGGTACAAGTTTAGGCTGTATAAAACCTCGGTAAGGTTTCACATTCAGCAAAGCAAATCGTTTAAGGATCTCGTTATGCAGCACCGGGTCTACTTTTACCCCGTAAGTTTCTACCAGGTTTTTGCCGGCTGCGAAATCGCCTTCAGATTTTATTCTTTGGATCTCTTTAAGAAGTTGACCGAACAATTCCCGCAACTTGTTGTAATCATTGATCCGGGTATAGGTTTTGCCATTCACCTTTACAAATTCAATCACTTTGTCTGCCTTGCCTTTTTCATAGGCCCAACGCGCGTTCAACTGACG
>JBKJUT010000112.1:0-3367 GCA_046590515.1 Ferruginibacter sp. | reverse complement strand
ATGCGCCTGCCATTTTAAAAGAAGACATTACCGGTTCCACCGACTGGTATGATGCCATCACCCGCCCTGGAATTTTTCAAAATCACAACCTTTCACTTTCCGGGGGAGTTTCCAAATATAAATATTACGTATCCGGCGGCTACCTGAATGAGGATGGGATCCTGGAAGGAAATAACTACCAGCGGCTGACATTCAGGCTTAACCATGAGTATGCGTTAACCCGTAATTTGAAAATGGGTAACGTATTGGGTTATTCGCATTATAAATCGGAGAATAAACCCTTCAGCGTATTTACCCAGGCCTACAATGCCGCGCCCATATTTAATCCGCTTAATGCAAACGGGTCGTACAGCAATACGGATAAAAGTGATGTCGGAAACCCTGTTGCCACGCTGGAAACTACCAATAGCCGCAGTTTCGGAAACCGGATGTCGGGAGTCATCTGGGGAGAATACCAGGTATTAAAAGGTCTCAGTTTTAAATCTTCATTTGGTATAGACCAGGAACATAATAATGGCTGGAATTATTCCCCCGTGTATGCTACCTTCCTGCCTAATGGAGGCTCTGCCAACCAGAAGAATGAAAAAAGCGACCTTAACTTCAATAGGGATAGTATCTACCAATGGACCTGGGATAACTTCTTTATTTATGATAAAAAGTTCAACAGTAACCACCAGTTAAAGATGACCCTGGGGCATACGGCTGAAAGAAGGGATGGCTGGAGCAGCCAGGCTTCCATAGCCAACGGGGATGTGGCCAATGATAAGAGCAAATGGGAACTGAATTTTAAAGATACCGCAGGCGGGCAGATCAATAACCGGTATCCAATTGGAAATTATTTCCGCCGGGAATCTTATTTCGTGCGGGCTAATTATGATTATCAAAACCGGTTTTTGCTGAATGCTACCCTCCGCCGCGATGGTAGCAGCAACTTCTCACCTAATAATAAATGGGGGTACTTCCCGGCAGTCGGGGTTGGTTGGATTTTATCCAAAGAAAAATTCATGCAGGCGCAAACCCGTTTTGATTACCTGAAACTCCGCGCCAGCTTTGGCCTCGTAGGTAATGATGCCATCAGTGCAGACCAGTTCCAGTTGAAACCAAATGAACAACTTTATGCCTATTTTGGTACAGACAGGGTTAATGGCTCAAACATTTTAAATATTAAAGATCCCAACCTGCAGTGGGAGGTAGTAAAAGAGTTTGATTTCGGTGTGGAATTTTCTGCCGTGAATAAAAAATTAACCGGTGAATTAGACTATTATCATAAAAAAGCCACCAAGGCTTTATACACTATTGGCTTACCTTCTTTGGGATTCGGAAACCAGTTCCTGACCAATGCGGCGGATATTCTTAACCAGGGTATAGAAGTGGCGCTGGGTTGGAATAACACCATCAACCCACATAGCAGCTATACCTTAAAAGGAAACATTTCTTTCAATAAGAATAAGGTAGAAAATATTGGTATAGGCCAGGCCCTTATCAGTGGTGGATTAGGAAACGGAACCACCGCCACCAAAACCACAGTGGGCAGGGAAATCGGTTCTTTTTATGTGTATAAAACCAGTGGTATTTTCCAGAATGATGCAGAGGTGGCAGCTTACCCGCATTTAGCCAATGCTCAACCTGGTGATTTCAGAATGCTCGACCTGAATAATGATGGGGCCATTACAGAAGATGATAAATATTTCGCAGGTTCGTACCAGCCCAAATATTTTTATGGGTTTAATGGAACTTACAAATGGAAGCGTTTCGATTTTGGTTTGGAATTGTACGGGGTAGGAGGCAATAAAGTTTATAACGCCAAAAAGGGTCTGCGTTTTGGAGGAAATTATAATGTGGAATTTGATGTAGCAACCAACAGGTGGCAGGAAGGCAATGGCCAGAATAATTATCCCCGCGCCTACAATGGTACTGCAACTGTGTCAGATTATTATCTTGAATCAGGCGCATTTTTACGCATCAATAATATCAGTGCAGGCTATACCATACCTACAAAAACAAAATCTCCCTTCAGTAACCTGCGTGTATATGCCCATGCACAAAACCCTTATATTTTTACTAAGTACACAGGCTTTACACCTGAATTGCCGGGTGGTGCCCTGTCATCAGGTATCGAATTAAATGCCTATCCTATTTCTGCCAGTTATATGCTGGGTGTCAATGTTCAGTTTAAATAAATCAGTATGTTCCAGATAAAAAATAAAATTCCTCTTTTTGCATTTGTGTTATTGTTACCATTCCTCTCATGCAAGAAAACTTTTCTCACAGAAGATCCACGCGGAGTTACAGTAAATGACCTCGTCAACGATCCACAAAATGGTGCGCCGCGCATTATCGGCTCTGTATATTCCAAGTTATATGATTGGGAAGTGCATTCGTTTTCATGGAACGGTCTTACAAGTATAGCTTCTGATGATGCGGAAAAGGGAAGTGACCCGGGCGATACAGGAACCGATAAAGATAAACTGGACAATTATACTTTTGATGCGACCGGTATTTCTTTTGATGAAGTGTGGAGCGGAAATTTTGATGGGATCGGCCGTGCCACTTATGCTGTTAAATTCATTAACCAGATGAACCTGGACGCCGCTGAAAAAAACAGGTATATAGGCGAAGCGAGGTTGTTACGCGCTTACTTTTACTGGAACCTGGTAAGGTCATTCGGTGATCTGCCAAAGATTGATCACGTGCTGGAATCACAGGCAGATATTCAGCAGGCAAGTACCAGGGTGCCTAAGGCCCAGATATATGCTTTTATGGAAGAAGACCTTTTGGATGCCATTGCCAAACTGCCACCTGTTGTTTCTGCTGCCGAGAGGGGAAGGGTTACGATAGATGCCGCCAGGGCGTTGCTGGCCAAAGAGAGTTTGTATAATCAAAACTGGGCCAGGGCCAAGGCGATGTGTGATGCCATCATTGCTACCGGGAGATATTCCTTGCTGAGCGACTATTCCAAAATCTGGAAGGAATCCGGTGAGTTTTCTGCGGAATCAATCTGGGAAGTAAATGCGATAGGCACTACCCCTAACCGTGGTATTGATGGTTACTTCGTTACCCAGGCACCTCGTGGCCAGGGTGGTTTGGGTTGGGGCTTTAATACACCCAGCCAGGATCTCTATGATGCATATGAGCCAGGAGATGTACGCAGGGATGCCACTATAATCCGTCGAGGGCAAACACTTTGGGATGGCTTCGTGGTAAATCCACTGGCACCTAATATGTACTATAATTATAAATCTTACGTGAGCAAAACCCAGGAAACTTTTAATGGCAATGATTGGGAAAGCAATAAGAATTTACGGATCTTCCGCTTTGGGGAGATATTACTCATAAAAGCCGAAGCGGAAAATGAACTGGGCGATAC
>JBKJUT010000018.1:0-8837 GCA_046590515.1 Ferruginibacter sp. | reverse complement strand
CCTTATCACCGATAACAGGTAGCCGCTGCCCCTTGGAGTTATTGCCGGGGCGGCAGGCCAGCAATGCACGAGTGTATTCATGCCTGGGATGCTGCAATACTTCTATAACATCGCCTTGTTCTACCATCCGGCCTTTGTGCATTACTATTACCTTATCAGCTACATCTGCTACCAATCCAAGATCATGAGTAATAAACAGTACCGCCATCCGGTGTGCCTGTTGCAGGTTTTTTATCAATTTTAATATGCCGGCCTGTACGCTCACATCCAGTGCTGTGGTCGGTTCATCCGCAACCAGAATGTCGGGCTGGCAGCTCATCGCCATAGCGATCATAACCCGTTGCTTCTGGCCACCACTCAACTGGTGCGGATAGCGGTTAAGCATAGCTGTGGGTGAGGGAAGTTCGACCTGTTCGAATAATTCCAGGGTTTTACCCCGTGCTGATTTGCGACTGCATTTCTGGTGTCGTAAAATGGCTTCCATCACCTGGTAACCACAGGTATACACAGGGTTAAGTGAAGTCATGGGTTCCTGGAAAATCATGGCAATCCTGTTTCCCCGCAACTTATTCATAGCCGCGCCCGGAAGTGTAAGAAGTGATAGCGGAGTTTCACCCGGCGGATTAAAAATAATCTCACCGGTGACCGTGGCTTCACGTGGAAGCAGTTGCATCAATGCCAGGGCAGTTACTGATTTTCCGGAACCGCTTTCTCCCACCACTGCTGTTATCCTGCCAACATCCAGGGTAAAACTTAGATCCCTGACGGCGTCGGTTGTATTATTTGAAAAACCAATATTGAGGTTCGTTATCCGCAATACAGGCTCCATATTTAAAATTTTAGATGGCGAACCGTCATGCCGTCATTAATCAGTTGCTTCAAAGAATCAATACCAATTTTAAGATGGCGTTCTACATATTGCGCAGTAACACTTTTGTCGCTTTCAGCCGTTTTCACTCCTTCAGGAACCATTGGCGAATCACTGACCAATAACAAGGCACCTGTTGGAATTTTATTGTAAAACCCTACAGTAAATATGGTGGCAGTTTCCATATCAATGGCATACGCACGTATTTTTTGCAGGTAATCTTTAAATACGTCATCATGCTCCCAAACCCGCCTGTTGGTTGTATAACAAACCCCCGTCCAGTAATCAAATTCATAATCACGGATTGTGGTGGAGATGGCTTTTTGCAAAGCAAAGGCGGGCAGTGCCGGTACTTCAGGGGGAAAGTAATCATTACTTGTTCCTTCACCTCTGATGGCCGCTATGGGTAAAATAAGATCACCAATTTTGTTTCGCTTTTTCAATCCCCCGCATTTTCCGAGGAATAACACCGCTTTCGGTGAAATGGCTGTAAGCAGGTCCATCACTGTAGCTGCCCCGGGGCTGCCCATTCCAAAATTAATAATAGTGATATTATCTGCAGTTGCACATTGCATGGGTTTATCCATGCCAACTACCGATACATTATTCCATAATGCAAACATGGATATGTAATTGGAAAAATTGGTAAGTAAAATATACTCACCAAAATCTGATAATTTCTGACCGGTGTAACGGGGTAACCAGTTCTCAACAATTTCATCTTTCGTCTTCATCTTCTTTATATATTCGTTTATGTACTAATTTGCTCTTTGTACCAGGGTTAACAATAAAAATACAAAACTTTTAGTGCCAGCGGATGATAAAAATTGATTATCCACCCTTCGGGGGCCGAATAAAAAAAGAACTGGATAAAGAATTAATCTTTGATCCCTGGCGCCGCCGTTGGATTTTTCTGACACCTGAAGAATGGGTAAGGCAGAATTTCATGCAATACCTTGTCACAGTAATGAAGTATCCCCCGGCCCTCGTAGCGATAGAAAAGGAGATAATGGTTGGTGAAATGAAGAAGCGCTTTGATATTGTAGTGTATGATAATGATACACTGCCTTTCATGATTGTGGAATGTAAAGAAATGAATGTGCCTTTAAATGAAAAAGTTTTTGACCAGGTATTGCGCTACAATTCTATTCTCCAGGCCCGGTATGTGGTTATTACCAATGGCAGCTATTGCCACGCATTTGAAAAGGTAAATAACAGGATGGTTCCTGTTCAGGTGTTTCCTGCATGGGATAAATAAAAAAGTCCTGCAACTGGCAGGACTTTTACATTGAAATGAATATGTTATGGGAAAATTCCCAGTTCAGCATAGCTTGTTGCCACCTTGTTGATTGCATTTACATAAGCTGCAGTGCGCATGTCAGGAATAGCCGGGTTTTGCAACCAGATTTCCATGATCTCACGTGTGGCTGTAATCATAGTTTCTTCCAAACCGCTATGAACGAGATCCACTTCTTCCGGCCCATGCATAATAAACTTCCGGTCTTTATCACTCACTGTTTTGCTGGTAAGAGATTCGATCTGCTGCAGGATGCTGGTGTTGAGGTTCTCTGTAAACCGCTTTTCCATACGACCGTAACGAACGTGGCTTAGGTTCTTCAACCACTCAAAGTAACTTACTGTAACTCCACCTGCGTTCAGGTACATATCGGGCACACATAAGATACCTTTTTTAGCAAAAATCTCATCTGCTTCCGGCGTACATGGACCGTTAGCTGCTTCACCGATTATCTTAGCCTTCACCCGGGGGGCGTTTTCTCCATTGATCACATTTTCCAGTGCTGCAGGAATGAGTATGTCGCACTCCATTTCAAGTGCATCGGTATTTTTTGCCAGGTTGGTAGCGCCCGGGAAATCAAGGATCGATCCTGTTTTCTTACGGTGCAGCCATACTTCTTCTTCATTCAATCCCTCCGGGTTCATGATAGCTCCTTCATATTCAGCCAGCCCGATCACTAATGCTCCTGCTTCGCGAAAAAATTTCGCAGAGTGGTAACCCACATTTCCCAATCCCTGTATCACTACTGTTTTGCCGATCACACCCACTGTAAGACCTTGCCTTTTCATAATATCTTCCATGTTACACACTTCCCGTATGCCAAAAAATACACCCAGCCCTGTTGCTTCCTTCCGTCCACGCACACCGCCCTGTGTCACTGGCTTACCGGTTACACAACCGGCCGCATCAATTTCCCCTGGCTTAAGTGAAGCATAAGTATCCACGATCCAGGCCATTTCTCTTTCTCCGGTACCATAATCAGGAGCCGGAACGTCGGTGCCTGGTCCAATAAAGTTCTTCTTAACTAATTCACTGGTATAACGGCGGGTAATCTTTTCCAGTTCATATACACTGTAATTGCGCGGGTTTATTTTGATACCACCCTTACCGCCACCAAACGGCACATTCACGATAGCGCATTTGTAAGTCATCAGGGAGGCCAGGGCCATTACTTCATCCTGGTTCACTTCATCGCTGAACCTGATACCACCTTTACATGGGGTTTTGTGATGACTGTGCTGAACCCGGTAGGCTTCAATTACTTCAATGGTTCCATCATCCCTTTTTACCGGGAAACGCATTTGATATACACTGTTACAGGCTTTGATTTGTTCCAGTATACCCAGGTCCCAATGAGTGAATTTGGCAGCTTTGTCAAAACTTTTTTCAACACTATGAAAAAAGCTATACGGTTGTGAAGACATGTTGTGTTTTTTAAATTATAAAAAAGGGCGAACCCCCGGCATTCGTGTAATGTTATTATTAATGAGTTGTACCCTTTTCAACCCGGCCTAATTTACGGTCTATCCTCCACACATACAGGAATAGTCCTGCAAGGATTAACAGGCAGACAGCCACTACTACGTAAATTTTACCGTTGCTACGCATGGTGTCTGCCATTTCCGGTCTTTCCTGTGCAAAACCGGTGAGCGTATTAAGCAGGCATAATATAAATAGCCCAATGTAAGTGATCACTTTATTCATGTAACATTGATTTATCTCTGAGCAGGTCAATCCTGATCTTTAATGTGGTAATCCAGATACCCAATAGTGTCCAGCCAATAATAGCAGGATAGAATACCATGCGTAACCGGCTGTCGATGTCTTTAAAATTAAGCGCCGGGTTACCACCTTCACCGCCCGGGGCACCAGGGTGCAAACTTCCCACAAGCCGGGGTATTATCCAAATACTGGGAAACAGCATAGCAAACGCAAAAATATTATATACTGCACTTACCCTTGCCCGCTTATCCATATCCATAAATGAACCCCGCAATACAAAATAAGCACCATAGATCAACAGGGCTATAGCTGCGCCTATAAGTTTGGGTTCTTTTAAAATACTGGCCAGGGATTGTCCCTGGTCTGTAACCCATGTATAATTTGCCCAGATAGTACCGGTAGCATAGCCGAGGATACCAAAAAAGCAACCCACTGCCGCATAATGACGCGCAAAAAGATCATACTTGTATAAAGTAGTACGCAGATATTTAATACTGTACACAAAACTGATGATAAACAATATCATCATCGCAAACCACATGCAGACGTGGAAATAGAGGTTGCGTATAGTTTCATTGAGAATAAAAAGCCGGGGTACATCGAGCAGGAAACCACCCACAATGGTATAAACCAATAAAAAGAAGGATAATATTTTCCACCAATTTTTGTGCACCCGCCAGTGTGATTTAATAAGTGGCGCAAAGTTATGGGAATCTGTAACATCGAAAATCAATTTTCTTTATAAATGGTTATGCCAAAAGCCGGGATTGAAATAAAAGCATGGCACTATTTTTATTATGTATTAGCTTACTGATCAATAAATCGATAATTATGTTATGGAAAGGCAGAAGTGAAAGTACAAATGTGGATGACCGCCGCGGTATGTCAGGGGGAACCTTGGTGGCAGGTGGTGGAATTTTAGGAGCCATATTCCTGGTGGCGAAACTTCTTTTTGGAAATGGGGATGTCAGCGACCTGCAACAATTACAGCCTCAACAGGAAATGTCCGCTGAGCAAAAAGCCAGGGAAGACGAGCGGGCCAGTTTTGTAAAAGTTGTATTTAAGGATACCGAAGATGTATGGGATGAAATATTTCAACGACAGGGCAAGCAATATCAAAAACCAGTACTGGTATTATTTAACGGGGCTACCAGTTCTGCCTGCGGCTCTGCCAGTTCTGCCTCCGGTCCTTTTTACTGTCCGGGAGATAATGATGTGTACATAGATTTGTCATTTGCAGAGGATTTAAAGCAAAGGTTTGGTGCTAGTGGAGATTTTGCGATGGCGTATGTGGTAGCGCATGAAGTCGGGCACCACATCCAGTTCCTGCAGGGCACATCAGATAAGATGGCTCGCCTGCAACGCCAGGTGGATGAGACTACCTATAATAAATATTCCGTGAAACTTGAATTGCAGGCTGACTTTTATGCAGGGATCTGGGCACATTACGACCAGAAAATGAAAAATGTAATTACCAAAGAAGATATTAATGAAGCACTGGAAGCAGCGAATGCCATTGGAGATGACCGTTTGCAAAAACAATCACAAGGTTATGTAGTTCCGGATGCGTTTACTCATGGAACTTCAGCCCAACGCATGTACTGGTTCAAAAAAGGGTTCGAATCCGGCGATATGTCCCAGGGCGATACGTTTAACTCAGGAGAATAATTGCCTGTGTAAGCCATTTCTTTAAAATGTACCTCCTGGCCTGCTTCCCTGCCCTGCAAAACAGATAAATTACATTTCATAGGTAAATGAGATGTATGCGCACGTTGTTCCTCTTCCTTTTTACAGGTTGTTTTTTAAATGTTTTATCCCAGGATAAGTTCTGGACCAGGAAAGAAGGACCTGTTTCACCGGTAATCCTGGGCAAACATATACTACCTGCGAAATACCAGCTTTACCAGCTTGATGAGCAGGCGCTATCTGATTTCTCCGTGACCATACCTTCCGAATCCAAAACAAAGGTGACATTTTCTGCCTCTGTTTTAATAGTACCAGGTATTATGGGCCTGGAAAGTTTTCGGGTAGTGGAAGCTTCCGTTATGGAGCCTGTGTTACAAGCCCGGCATCCGCGCACCCGTTCATACGCCGGCCAGGGTATTTCAAATGTCCATGCTACTATCCGTTTTGATATTTCTGCAAGAGGTTTTCATGGTTCAATAATGGAAGCAGGTAAGCCTACGGTTTATATTGACCCCGTGGGCCAGGATGAGAGGCAGTACATGGTGTATTCCAGGAAGGATGCCGGTGCTTCTGACTTTATTTGCGAAACGAGTGAAGCGTTTGTTGCTATTAATGAAAACCCGGCAGGCAGGCTTGCTGCTGATGATGGAAAATTAAGAATATTCAGGTTGGCACTCGCCTGTACGGGAGAATATTCTCAATATTTTTTAAATGGTACTGAAACAAACGATGCCCAACGTATTGCCAAAGTAAACGCAGCCATGGTAACCTTGCTTACACGTACCAACCAGATTTATGAAAGAGATTTTGGGATCAGGATGGTATTGGTGGCAAATAATGATGCCATTATTTACCTGAATCCTGCCACAGATCCCTGGACCAATGAATGGAATACTAAAACACAGCAAACCATAGACGCAGTTATTGGTAATGCCAATTACGATATTGGTCACCTTGTGCACAAAGGAAGTAATAATGGCAATGCAGGCTGCATTGGTTGCGTATGTACTACCGGCAGCAAAGGAAGTGGTTATACTTCTCACAGTGTGCCTGAAGGAGATCCCTTTGTAGTGGATTATACCACGCATGAAATGGGACACCAGTTTGGAGGCAACCATACCTTTACACATAGTAATGAAGGCACTACTGTGCAGGTAGAGCCAGGCAGCGGTTCCACAATAATGGGATATGCAGGTATAACAGGAAGTACTGATGTACAGGCGCACAGCGATGATTATTTTCATTCCAAAACAATAGAACAGGTAAGTAATAATTATAAAACCGGCAGCAGTACCTGTGCAGTGGTGAATACTACAGGCAACCTGGCTCCTACGGTAAATGCCGGACTGGATTATATCATTCCAAAATCTACCCCTTTCCGCCTGGCAGGCACCGCTTCTGATGCCACTGTGGGAAATCTGCAATATTGCTGGGAGCAGATTAACCAGCGCGCTACAGGCTTTTCCACCATTCCAAGTTCTACTGCCACCGCCGGACCCCAGTTTCGTTCTTACAATTATACCTCATTGACAGAGCGAACTATACCCCAGCTAACTTATATTCTCGGCGGTACCAATAACTACACCTGGGAAGTATTACCCTCTGTTTCAAGAACTTTTAATTTCAGGTTTACCGCCCGGGATAATTATCCAGGCGGCGGAAATAATAATACGGATGATATGGTATTGACTGTTAATGGCACGTCGGGACCTTTTGCTGTTACTGCACCCAATACCGGAATAGTATGGCAGGGAGGGAGTACACAAACAGTTACATGGTCTGTAAACAGCAGCGACATAGCACCGGTTAGTTGCGCTAATGTAAAAATATCTCTATCTACCGATGGCGGAATCTCCTTTCCGACAGTCTTGTTGGCAAGCACTCCCAATGATGGCAGCCAGGTGATTACTGTACCCTCGGTAATCACAAGCCAGGCGCGGGTGAAGGTGGAAGCTGTAGGCAATATCTTTTTTGATATCGGGAATGTGAATTTTAATATAACTGCTGCCCCCACCTGCACAGATCCATACGGCTTGACGTCGACCGCTGTGACAGCCAGTAGCGCTAATCTTAACTGGTCTGCCGTAGCGGGTGCCAATAATTATAATGCAGAATATAAATTGACTGCATCCTCGACGTGGTCTCCTGCAGCCACTGCTACTACCTCCACTACAATTTCCCTGACTGGTTTGCAGCCTGCCACTGCATATGACTGGAGGGTGCAGGCAAACTGTACCGGTGTGTCCAGTGGCTTTATCACATCCCAGTTTACCACTTTATCAAATGGAGTATGTAACCCGGCTACGGGCCTTTACACTTCTGCTGTTACTTATAACAGCGCTACTGCAAACTGGACAAGTGTACCGGGGGCCACCGGTTATGATGTGGAAATAAAAAAAGTAAATGATGCTGCCTGGACTGTTCTCTCAACCGGGCAACCAGGAACCTCCCGAAATATCTCCTCATTGTCAACCGGTACGGATTATGAATGGCGGGTGCGTGCCAACTGTACTTCCAATTCAGGTTCATATAGTTCTATTCAATTCAGAACAGGCGAAGTGATAACCATATGCAATTGCGCAGGCCAATAATTTTCATAATAACAAAAGGCTGAAAATGTTATTCACAGTGGCTTTCCTAAGTAGTTTTACGAATACAAGCAATTGATAATAGGCCTATATTAGTAAATTATCAAATCATAAAACAACCGTGTATGAAAAAAGGTTTACTTGTTTTGCCGTTATTACTATGGCTGTCGATTTCTTTTTCCCAAAATAATTTTTGGAAGAGTGTTGAAAAAAATTCCTTTGATGAAAAGGTTTTTACCGGGCGTTATAAGCCGGAAGCCTATAAAATATTTAACCTCGACTTTCTTTCTTTTAAGCAGGATGTACAGAAGGCACCATCTGAAAAAATGGTATCGGCCGTTAATTCTTCATTTATCATTTCGGTACCCAATGAAAAAGGTGTGATGGAACATTTCAGGTCGGTGGCGGCACCTGTAATGGAGCCACAGTTGGCTGAAAGATATCCCGGCATAAATTCTTATGCAGGGCAGGGTATAGAAGATCCATCATCCACTATTCGTTTTGATGTTTCCCCACGTGGGTTTCACGGGATGATTACTTCTGCGTCCAGGCCTACTATTTATATTGATCCACTAGGCAGTACAGCACAATACGTAGTTTTTTCCCGGCGTGATGCGTTAAGTAATCAAAGTCATTTTGTATGTGGTACGGATGTTACGGTTCCGGAGGCCCTGGT
>JBKJUT010000189.1:0-5041 GCA_046590515.1 Ferruginibacter sp. | reverse complement strand
GCCGCATCATTCCAGGAAACAACCAAAGTATTGAGCTCTGCAGCCATACAAGGTAAAACTGACCTGATGTTAGGCTTGAAGGAAAACGTAATCACCGGCCATCATATTCCTGCAGGTACTGGTTTACGCGAGTTTGAGAACATGATTGTGGGTAGCAAAGAAGAGTATGAATTACTGATGACTACGAAAGAAGCCATGAGTTTTGATGAAGAAGAATAAGTAGTACTTATACATATTTGTAAGAGCAGGATTTATCCTGCTCTTTTTTTTACCAGGCCGTTAAGCCTTTCCTAAATGTAATTAAGGTTGAAGTGGTTTAATCCATTGTATTTATATTGCGGCCGAATCAAAAAATAAGTAATGAAGAATCTTTCCCTTGCTTTGAATGTAGTCTTACTGGTAGCGGTAGGTATTTTATATTATTTACATTTTTCAGGAAATAAAACTTCGGTAAAAAGTCAGTCAGCAACTGTAGTGGCCCAAAGCGCCAACAGGCCTGCCCTGGCGTATGTAGACCTGGATTCGTTGAACAACCATATAGGAGTAATCAAAGTAAAAAGGAAGGAACTGGAAGCCAGGCAGAAAGCAATAGAAACAGAATGGGAAGGAGCAATGCGCGGGCTGGAAAATAAAAAGAACACCTTTATTAAAAAGTATGGAAATACTATGACCCAGCAGCAGGCAGAACAGATTCAAAGCGAACTGATGCAGGAACAGCAGCAGGTAGAACAGCGTAAACAACAAGCTACCCAGGACCTGAGTGAAAAAAGTTATAAGTTTCTTGAGATGATTCAGAAACAACTGAAAGAGTTTTTAGCTGATTACAACAAGACCAGGAACTACATGTATATTTTTACAGTAGGTAGTGGCCAGGATTATATGGCTTATAAAGATTCTTCACTTAACATCACCGCCGATGTAATTGCCGGGATGAATGAAAAATTGAACGCCGGGAGTAAACCATAATTTAATCAGAAAGCTATAACTTGAATCCTGTTCCAAGCGAACAGGATTTTTTTTGCCTTTTTAAATTATTATACTGTTATGAGCGATACCAACCATGCCTTTAAACCTTCCCTTGGCTTATTTGATGCCACTATGATCGTTGCCGGCTCAATGATCGGGTCTGGAATTTTTATAGTAAGTGCAGACATTACCCGGAATGTGGGTAGCGCCGGCTGGTTAATTGCAGTCTGGCTGATTACCGGTTTCATGACCCTTACCGCCGCTTTGAGTTATGGAGAGTTGAGTGCCATGTTTCCTAAAGCGGGTGGACAGTATGTTTATTTGAAAGAAGCATTTAACCCGCTGGCTGGTTTCCTGTATGGCTGGAGCTTTTTCGCAGTTATACAAACGGCAACAATAGCCGCAGTAGGTGTGGCTTTCTCTAAATTTGCAGGTTATTTTATCCCTTCCCTGGAATTGACAGATGCCAATATTATTTTCCAGGCAGGTGCTTTCAAAGTTTATCCCGCCCAGTTAGTATCTATTGCACTGATTGCATTCCTGACTTATATAAATACGCGTGGCATTAAAAGCGGAAAGCTGATACAGACAACTTTTACTGTTATCAAATTATTATCCTTGTTCGGCCTGATAATATTTGGATTCCTGCTGGCGTCCAAGCCAGGTGTGTGGGAAGCCAACTGGTCTGATGCCTGGGGTATGAAATCACGTGCTGCTGATGGAAGTATTCTTGGCCCTGTGTTTGGCAGTGCCATCCTGGGTGCTATCGCTGCATCTATGGTAGGTTCAATTTTCAGCAGCGATGCCTGGAACAATATCACGTTTATTGCCGGCGAAGTAAAGAATCCTAAAAGAAATATAGGCTTGAGTTTATTCCTGGGCACCCTGATCGTTACCTTGATTTATGTGGCCGCCAACCTCATGTATGTAAGCGTGCTACCAATGGAAAGTATTGCTTCGGCCCCACAGGACAGGGTAGCCGTAGCAGCCAGCAATGCTATATTCGGTAACATCGGCACTTATGTAATAGCTATAATGATAATGATATCCACCTTCGGCTGTAATAACGGGTTAATCCTGGCCGGGGCAAGAGTATATTATACCATGGCAAAAGATGGTTTATTTTTTAAAAAGACCGGGACCTTAAATAAGAATGATGTGCCGGAATTTGCATTGTGGGTGCAGTGCCTGGTGGCTTCCATCCTGTGTTTAAGTGGTAAATACGGCGACCTGCTTGATATGATTTCCTTCGTAGTGGTAATGTTCTATGCGCTTACCATCCTTGGTATTTTTGTGCTGAGGAAGAACCGGCCAGAAGCAGAACGCCCATATAGAGCATTTGGTTATCCTTTCTTACCTGCTGTCTATATAGTAATGGCAGTTAGCTTTTGTGTATTGCTCATTATTTATAAACCTGCTTTTACCTGGCCGGGTTTGTTAATTGTGCTGGCAGGTATTCCGATTTATTATCTTGCAGTGGCAAATAAAAATAAAGAGCGTTAATATGGGGGAAACTGACTTTGATAAATTATTTACAACTTTAGCAGGATTAAAAGTGGGCGTAATCGGAGATGTTATGCTCGATACTTATTGGTGGGGAAGAGTAGAAAGAATATCGCCGGAAGCCCCGGTGCCGGTGGTGGCTGTAACTAGCAGGGAAGAGCGGATAGGTGGTGCAGGCAATGTGGCTTTAAACATAGTATCCCTGGGGGCCAACGTGAGTGTGCTCAGCGTTATTGGAAATGACAGTGATGGCGGAAAGGTTACGGCATTGCTTAATGAAAAAAATATAGGTACAGCCTACCTCGTGAACAGCCGGCAGCGTATTACAACAAATAAGATACGTATCATCAGCCGTAACCAGCAAATGATGCGGCTCGATGCTGAGGTGACTGATCCTTTAATTACTGAAGATGAAAATACCTTGCTGGCTTCTTTTGAAAGATATATTCAACAGGAAAAACCAGATATCATCATCTTGGAAGATTATAACAAGGGTGTACTAACCCCGGGTGTAATTGAAAAAACAATTGCGTTGTGTAAACGATACAACATCCTGACTGCTGTAGATCCTAAAAGGAAAAATTTTTTCACATACAAAGGTGTCGATATTTTCAAGCCGAACCTGCACGAAGCTAAAGAAGGATTGAATATTATTTCAGACGACATTACTGAAGATCTTTTACATGAAATTCATGGATCTCTTTACAGCAAACTTTCACACCAGGTATCCTGTATTACTCTTTCAGAAAAAGGAATTTTTTATGAAACCGCTACAGATCATCACATCATTCCAACTCATATCAGGAGTATTGCCGATGTAAGTGGTGCCGGTGATACAGTAATTGCCGTAGCATCTCTTGTATATGCCGCTACGAAAGATGTAAGGTTGATGGCCGAAATGGCTAACATTGCAGGTGGCTTAGTATGCGAAGAAGTTGGAACGGTGGCCATTGACAGGGCAAAACTTCTTCATGAATGCAAAACTTTACTGTCTGCCTCATAATTTTTTTATACAATTCATTTGATCCATGCTGGTCAGAATTGAATAATTTTGCTTTACAAAATAGTAACCTTATGCAACCTTTTTCCATCGCTATACATGGCGGGGCCGGAACAATTCTCAAAAGTGATATGACACCTGACCTGGAAGGAGCTTACCAGGCTGCTTTAAAAGATGCACTGCATGCAGGTTATGCGGTGCTGGAGCAAGACGGCTCAGCTGTAAATGCGGTAAAGGCGGCTATAGTAGTACTGGAGGATAATGTGTTGTTCAATGCAGGCCGTGGATCAGTATTTACCAAGAAAGGTGTCCAGGAAATGGATGCGGCAATCATGGATGGCAGCAACCTGGCGGCTGGTTCTGTGGCCGGTGTAAGAAATGTGCGCAATCCCATTGAACTAGCAACAGAAGTAATGGAAAAAAGTAACCACGTTTTTTTAAGTGGAAAGGGCGCCAATGATTTTGCCATTAAGCAAGGTATCAAACTTGAGCCGGATGAATATTTCTTCTCCCAGTTCCGCTATGACCAATGGAAAGAAATGCGTGATAGTGATAACTATTCACTTGATCATACCAATCAAAGCATTGATGAATTAATGAAGGATAAAAAATTCGGAACAGTAGGTGCGGTTGCCTGTGATGCTGAAGGGAATATTGCCGCAGCTACAAGTACAGGTGGTATGACTAATAAAAAATACGGGCGTATAGGTGATAGTCCACTCATCGGCGCCGGTACCTATGCAAATAATAAAACCTGTGCCATTAGTTGCACCGGGCATGGCGAACCTTTCATCCGGTCTGTAGCATCTTATGATGTAAGTGCCCTGATGGAATACAAAGGGATGACTCTTGAAGAAGCCATGTATGAAGTTGTGCATGTCAAACTGCTTAAGCTGGAGGGTGAAGGCGGTATGATTGGGGTGAATGCCAAAGGTGATGTAGCTATGGTTTTCAACAGCGCAGGAATGTACCGTGCCACCATGAACAGCCGTGGCGAAACTTTGGTGGGCATTTATAAAGAATATTGATAACCGGGAAGTAATTCTTTTTGTAGTATATGAAAAAGACAGCAGTGATTGTGGCAGGTGGAACCGGCTCCAGGATGAATAACAGTATACCTAAACAGTTTTTACTGGTTAAAGGTAAACCTGTTTTATTTTATACCCTTGATACTTTTTTGAAGTCTTATGATGATCTTAATATCATCCTGGTATTACCGGAAGAATACATAGCTGCCGGCCAGGAAGTCATAGATGCTTTCTTTGATTACAGCCGGATAAAGCTTACCACGGGCGGGCGTACCCGGTTTCATTCTGTTCAAAATGGTTTGGCACTTGTGGACGAGGAGTGTATTGTTTTCGTGCATGATGCAGTTCGTTGCCTGGTAACCCCGGCCCTGGTGCAGATGTGTTATGAAGCAGTGCTTACTTACGGTTCGGCTATTCCGGTAGTGGAGTGCAAAGACAGTGTACGCATGCTGACAGAAAAAGGCAACGAAGCGGTTGAGCGGTCTACGTTGAAGATCGTGCAAACCCCACAGGTTTTTTACAGTAAGATATTACTACCTGCATT
>JBKJUT010000050.1:0-11961 GCA_046590515.1 Ferruginibacter sp. | reverse complement strand
CGACTGGTTAACAGTCAATGCTGTGGGTTGAACATACGGACCTACACAACAATTACAATTTGTTTGAGCTGTGGCTGAAAGCTGGACCAGGATGCAAAGTATAAAAAGCAGGTGTTTCGGCACTTAAATGGAATAAACCATTAATATACAGATAACTTACCTGTCAGACTTACTTAGCATTCAATTATGCCCTATTCTCCCATAAAAGATAGGCAGCACTACAAGCAGAACGGAAATTGTTCTACTTTTCGATGCTTAGCAATTTATCGCTAACCAACGACCTTTCTTACCTTTTTTTTATCTTCATCCGTTAATCCACGATGCCAATCGGCAACTAAACCTGGATTTTCCTGTTTTAAATAACGGTTCAGGTCCTCTATAATAGAAGGGTCAATCTGGTAAAAACTTCCTGCTTCCCGGCCTTCATACATACCTGAATCAGCATTTAGTCGAAAATGGCGTAAAATGAGTTGTAGCATGTACAAATATTCCTCTTATTCGTTAATTTTTTAAAAGAAAACCACCAGCGGATTACTGTTTTTTTCCTTTGTTTAATATCTATTAATATTTTATTAATCCTTTCGGTAATCATACTACAGTTCTTAATTTCGAAATTTAAAACATAAGGCTCCTGACCGGATATTACTGCCAATGGTGAAATCCAGCGCTATCAAAGATTTGTAAGAAAATCAATTGTGTGTGCTACAACGGAATGCATAGGATCGGGTAATGTAGCTTCACTCCAGGGATGTTTTCGGCCAAAAACATGATCACCATTTACTACGAATATTTCAGAAGAGGGTTGCAAGTGGTGTAAGTATATGGCACTTTCCAGTGGTACAGCAATGTCATTTTTCCCATGGCATATTAACCAGGGAATTTGTAAATGGCTTGCAGCTTTTGGAATATCTAATTCCTCTGAATGGTTCTGAAAGTCCAGATACAATTGATAATACAACGGCATTTGCTGGCCGGTTCGACCATTAAAATAATATGCTACCCCGGATTTTTTCCAGGTTGATAGTTGTTCGGAGGACCAACTGGTCCAGGGTGTTTTACACTCTGCAATACCGGCCCATGTGACTAATTTTTTTATTCTCGGGTCCTGTGAGGCTTTTAATAATGCTATTCCGCCACCCATGCTATGACCAACAAGGTATAGCCGTTCTGGGTCAATACTTTTTGAAAATGCATTCCCGGGAAGAGTACACCAGTTAATTACCTGGTCCAGGTCATATAATTGTTTTGAATAATTATTATGACCAAAGGCTTCCAGGTCTGTAAAATCTTCAGGGTTATCGGGGGTGGTGCCATTGTGCGAGAAATTAAACTTTACCATAGTAAAACCTGCTGAGGCAAATTGAGTTGCCACCAGGTCAAAATTCCCCCAATCCTTAAAACCGTTAAAGCCATGTGCATAAATTACAACCGGTGCACGATCGTTCAGGCCAAAGATATCCAGGCTTACAGGCTTACCCTCAGAACCGGGTATCAAAATATTTTTTTTTAGTACCATAATTCTATAGTGATTTTATGTATTCTGATTTTTATACAAATACACATGGCGTAATAATTTATGGCAAACCTTTTGAACCAATAACAAATAATTAAAAATTCAAAATGAAAAAATTGACATTACCAGCCCTGGCGAGAATAATGAAAAGTATAGACATTTGTATGATGACAACTTTTACCAAATCCGGTAAACTGAACAGTCGCCCGATGAGCAACAATAAAGATGTTACTTACAAAGGAGATTCTTATTATTTCACTTTCGACAAAACAGATAAAATAAAAGAATTAATGTTCAATCCCCATGCCTGCCTTCATTTTGCAGGTAAAGATAATATGTATATTATGGTGAACGGGAAAGCTTCATTAATCCGTGACAAAGAAAAATTTTCGAAACATTGGGATAAAAGTTTAGATCGATGGTTTGAAGAGGGTATTGAAACAAAAGGAATTGTGCTTATTCACATTAAAGGCACACAGGTAAAATATTGGCAAAATGAAAAACAAGGCGAATTGAAACTAGGAAAGTTAGATTAATACTTTTTTTGCCGGTGCTCGCTAAAATATATTTTTCTTTTACTTTTCGGCAATACTTTCATAGTTACTGCACTGCCATCAGCAGCATATTCTTGTTGGTAAACCCCGAAATTGTCATTTACCCCTTTCTTTTTAAGCTGCTTATAAAATACCTTGGCATAGGCCAGCACTTCATTAATTAATTGTGTTATTTTATTTTTAGGAATTTTACCCACAATGCTCATTGGATGTATTCCGGCGCGGTACAACGCTTCGTTACGTATCTTATTACCGACCCCACTGAAAACAGATTGATCCATTAATACATCATCAATTGTCCGGGTTCCTTTTTGTGAGATTAGTTGCCTGACTTTCTTTTTATCAAACCGGGGACTAAGTATGTCAACCCCCCAATCATATTCTTCCTCTAACGGTTTAATAATTTGCTGTGCACGTACGATGTAGCCATTGATTTCACCTGTGGAAAATTCCAGGTAAAATGAACGGTTAACTTTTTTTCTTTCGTTTACCAAAATACTACCGAATAATCCAAGATGTACCCTGGCCGTACCATTTCCAAATTCAAATAATAAGTGTTTACCCCAGGTACGGATATTTTTTAGTTTTTTTCTTACCATCCACCTGGTTGGCATCTTGCCATATCCGCCTGCAGCCGTTACAGTCTTTCCAATAAATGGTTCAAGTTGTTCTTTCAAATACAGGACGGAAGGGCCTTCAGGCATAAAATATAGTTATTAAAAATATAACCTAATCAAAAATTGCACCTAAAGAATAATGAAACTTATACAAGGTTGGCTCAATTACTGTAGCTTTTCAGTAGTATAAATCATTATTATGAGAACAATTATAATTTTAGCAGCAGCTTTTATTTGCAGTTGCAGCAGTTACAAAACCAGTGGTACAAAAAATATTGGTCCAGGGACACCTGTTGAATCACGCCCGGCGAATACAAATTATGTAGCTGCCTTTGCAGGACAGACCAGGATCGGTAGTGTAACGACTCAAGCAATTTATACCGGAACTATCGTTACCAGTTCACTTACCAGACCCTGGGCCGTTAAAGTTCTACCTGATGGCAGATTCCTGGTAACTCAAAAATCCGTTACCATGGTAATCGTTTCCGGGAATGGAACAGTAAGTACTCCAATAACGGGTTTACCACCTGTAAATGCTACCGGGCAAGGTGGACTGCTGGATGTAACCTTAGACCCTGATTTTAAAAATAACAGGATATTATTCTGGACATTTTCTGAAAGCACGTCAGAAGGAAACCTAACGGCTGTGGCTAAAGGTAAATTATCACAGGATGAAAGGCAAATTGAAAATGCTATGGTTATATACCGCGCTACTCCTGCTTACCGTGGCAACCTGCATTATGGATCCCGCATTTTAGTAGATAAAACCGGAAATCTTATTGTAAGTACCGGGGAGCGTTCAGACCTGGAAACCAGGCCGCAGGCTCAACAGTTAAATTCAGCTTTGGGTAAAATTTTGCGTATTACCAAAGATGGCGCGCCAGCTCCTGGAAACCCATTCCTGAATAACACAGCGGCAAGGCCTGAATTATATACATTAGGACATCGCAATGTTCAAGGATTGGCTTTTCATCCAGATTCAGGAGAATTATGGGAAAGTGAATTCGGCCCACGGGGTGGAGATGAACTTAACCTGATTAAACCCGGTAAAAATTATGGCTGGCCACTTATTGGTTATGGCCTTGAATATAACGGCGCAAAAGTTGGCCCTGGTCTTACGCAGCAAGATGGGTTAGAACAACCTGTGTATTATTGGGACCCTGTATTATCTCCAAGTGGAATGACTTTTTACAGCAGTAATGTTATCCCGGAGTGGAGAAACAACCTTTTCATTACCGGACTTAACAGCAACCATATTGCCAGGCTCATCATTACAAATAACAGGGTAACAGGTGAAGAGAGAATTTTACCAAATGAGAAACAACGCTTCAGGGATATTACACAAGGGCTTGATGGAGCTTTATATGCAGTTACTGATGAAGGAAGGCTTTACAGGATTGGAAAATAAGGACATCACTCAGGTAGGTTATACAATAGGTTTATTTGTTTTTCCGGGCGTCAAAAACGAATACTTCATAAATAAGATTAGAATAGGACGGGATATTTTTTCCCGGGTTGGAACCATACCCGCTTTTTGCAGGAATGTAAATTATAGCACGGTCTCCGAAATGCAGGTATTCAATACCAGAATCAAGTCCCTCAATTGCATTTTTATCTCCGACCTTGAAAATGTAGGGATTCTCGCGGGTTGTGGTTTGGAATACGCTGCCATTTAATAAAATCCCTTTATAAATAACTGCAACTGAATCATTCTTTTTTATCTTGTTTCCTTTTCCTTCTTGAGTGACCGAAACATATATACCGTTAGGTAATTTACTCCTCGGCTTAACTATCAATTTGAGAAATTTTTCCAGCTTATCCTGTGCACTGTCAAACCCTGCCTTGTCTCTTTGGGCAACTATGCTTCGGTATGCTTTCATTTCTTTTGTATTATCCAGGCGGGCAAGGCTATCTGTTTGAAATGCTGCCAGAATTTTAATAAATATCCGGACGTCTTTTCCGTTTTGTAAAACGTTCGGAGGATATTTCCCCATTTCACCTCTTTGTATAATATCCCTGGCCGGCAAGATATAAACAGCACTGTCGGTCATCCTCATTTTGGTAAGTATCTCAGTGAATTCAAACTCTTTTAAAGTACTGTCAACAGTAACATATGCCGGCATACTTTGCCGTGTATCCATCAGTAAGGAGTCATCTATGTATTGCTGAAAGTCCATCTTAACTACATCACCCCACCGGATAGGGTCTCCGGTTTTTTCCGAAGGAATAATATGGTATGTTACCCCGGACTGATTAACAACAGGAGGGGCCGCCACCTGTTTCCTTTTAGGCTGGCTGCAGGAGAAGCAAGCCAACATCAGTATATAACTCAACTTCATATTATGTTATTAATGTTTTTCAATCTTAAGGTAAAATTTAAACCTGTTTATGTTTAATAATGAGTTTGCAACTTAAATAGCACCCCGCAACAATTATGTACAATTACCCCAACGGATAACAGCTGCCATTATTTAATTTGGCAAATAATCTGGTAGCGCAGATTTAAAATTATTACAAACAATAGATATTTATAAGTCACAAATTGCACGGGATTACAATTACATAATCTATGCCGTTGTGTAGTAATCCATTAATTACACTAATGGTTAAAGGCATTAAAAAGCCGACATAAAGAGAAATTGCTATTTTCTAATGGAATTATAATATGTAGTTCTTTAATCGTGTAAAACACTAAGAACAGAGGGCTGAATCTCCATCATACCCGGCTTTAATTTTTTTTCCTTACATTAAGGAACACAAAAACATTATTTATGGAAAAAGTAGAAAAGAAAAGACTAATGGAAAAAATGATCAGGGAGCTGGAAGATATTTTAAACAGCCAGACATCTCTCTTAAAAAAGATCAGCCAACTGGAGGCCGAAAATATTAATTTAGGTAACAGCATTCTTGAAAAAAGATTACCTGATATTCATGGAAAGGTAGACGAGGGTATTACGCAGATCACGGAGGTTATGCAGGAATTTTCGGTTGCTAAAGACAAATTTATTACAGATAATAAACTTGAAGAGGTATTACCTGAACCTGGAAGTTAATGCAATAAAACCTGCTCTAATTCTTAAATACTAAGCAGTATTTATGTTTTCAAAAACTTATAACCCGGCAGTATTAATTCCCTGCGGGGCTGTTATAATTACGTACAATCTCACCGTGCTCATTCCTTTATAAATGCGGTACATGTACTCTATTAGGGGCATGTGATAACAGCTATTTTGCAATTGCTCCTGATAAAATTAAGCTGCTAAACCGGTATCATTTTCCTTATTGACCAGAAAAGCAATTTTACATTTAACAGGACACTTGATCCAGAATGTTACTCACATATTTCCTGCTTTATGAAATTATTGTTACTGATTGCCCCGGTTATTTTATCGCTGTATAGTTTTGCCCAACCCTTTGTTGGAATTGCTTTGGCAAACCATGGCTTTGCATTATCAACAGGCTACCTTTCAGGTATAGGGGTTGAAGTGAAACTTCAATATCATACACCTTTTGTGAGAGCGGATCTGCCAAATATTCTTACTACAACGGCAGGATACCGGGTAGTACTACGCGAAGCAAATGAAGATGACAAGTATTCCTTAACTCCTTCTATCGGCCTGGCACATCTAAGGGTAGAAAACTTTGAACAGTATTTTTATCCAGGACCAGGGACAGATAATAATGTAAGAACAGATGTGACATATGAAGAGGGTAAAATAAAAAAAATATCGAAATTTCCACCGGTTCTAGGCCTGGAACTGGCGAGGGATTTATATAACGGGCGCTATTTCTTTTCTGCCTTTTATTGTAAAAATATGCTGTATACAATAGGTATGAGAGGATATATAAAACGGCGTGACCATTAAATTACTTTAAATGTGTACCTGGCATAAAAATTCCATACCTGGCTTATAACATATTTTCATCTCCACGACTTATTTCGAAAAGAAACCAGATACGGCGTTCAGTAGCATCTAATTGTTCCTGCAACAGATTGCTGGTAGGACTATCATCATTTTCTTCTGTAATTTTAATAGCCTTTCTCTGGTTAGCAGCAATGTGTTTGTTATCTGAAAGTAATTCTTCAATCATCTTATCCGGAGATACAAATTCTTCATTGTTGTCTTTGATGGTCTGTAATGAACTGATATGGCTTATACTCCGGATTGTAGTACCACCTATTTTTCTCATTCGTTCAGCCAGTATATCGATACTATCATAAATTGCCTCAGCCTGCTCGTCAAAAAGTAAATGGTAGTCGCGGAAATGAGATCCAGATAAATGCCAATGAAAATTTTTAGTTTTTGTATATAAGGCAAAGGCATCAGCCACTAAAGGGTTTACGGCAGTCACTACTTTTTTTACCTGGTCACCTTTCAGGTCTGTAGGAGTTGCCAGGTTGGCCGGGGCCGGGAAGCCAGTGCTGGCTTTATTATTATTTTTTACTGTGCGTGGAGTTGCCTTACTCATTTTAGGGGAATTAATTCATTATTTATGAAGTAGTTATGATAATTCAATTTACATGCCAGACCTATTTTCAAAAATTTACTGGTTCATTATCTAATTATAACTGGCTATGATTAAATTATCCAACTACACCTATCTGAAAACTGCAACCCTGTCGGGGTTAAAACCCCGACAGGGTCCAGGTAAACCTTAGCGTTATAGCGTTTACACCATTTACCATCCTTACTTCTTTCAATCAAAACTGCCTTTCTCAAATATGCGCGGCAATTAAATGCTATGACTACTTTTCAGGTTTATGCCTAAAAACTGAATTCTGATTCCTCCAAAAAAAAATATACATCATTATTACTGCTCTAATTCCAACAGCAGCCTATCAGGTAATTGCTTACTGGCATTAGCTCCCATTTTTTTCAACTCTTCTATTTTACCCGTAATATTACCACGCCCGGATGCAATCTGCTTATGAGCCGAATCAAAGGCCATATGTGCTTCTGTGAGTCGCCTGCCAATAAGCTCAAAATTTTCCATAAAACCGGAAAACTTATCATATAATGCACCTGCTTTTTCTGCAATTTCAATGGCATGCCGGCTTTGTTGTTCCACCTTCCAGAGATCAGCGATTATCCGCAACACCGCAAAAAGGTTGGTGGGACTTACAAGCAGAATTTTTTTATCGTAGGCATATTTCCAAAGTGTATGATCTGACTTCAAGGCTTCTATAAAGGCAGGTTCAATTGGCACAAACATTAATACATAATCCAAAGCTTTTGCATAACGAGGGTAATTCTTTTTTGCCAAACCGTCAATGTGCTGTCGTATGCTGCGGGTATGTCCGGCAAGTAAGATTTTTTGCCGCTCCACATCTACCTCTGCACAACAGGCATCCCAGGCTATCAATGAAACTTTTGCATCAATGATCACTTTGCGTTGGTCGGGATAAAAAATTACAGCGTCGGGTTGTAAACCACGACCATCAACATCCTTTACAACCTCGCCGGCAGCATTTTTTAAAAATTCCTGTAAAAAATACTCCCTGTTGCGCGTCATACCACTGCTTTCTAAAATACTTTCTAAAATCATTTCGCCCCAATTTCCCTGGATCTTGTTGTTTCCTTTTAATGCTGTGGTAAGATTATTTGCCTCCTGGCTTACCTGTTGGGTAGTATTAATCAGCCGCTCTACTTCTTTACCCAAAGAAAACCGCTCTTTCGATTCTTTGTCATAAGTTTCCTCCACTTTTTGCCTGAATTCCCCCAGTTGTATTTTAAAAGGTTGAAGGATATCGTTCATTTTCTGCGCATTAACTTCTGTAAACTGGCTCGTTCGTTCATCCATTATCTTTTGAGCCATTAACCTGAACTCCTGCCGGAACTGCTCTCCCATCTGAGCTACCTCCTCTTTCTGAACCGCCAGTTTTTCCTCAGCGAAAGTGAGCTCGCTACGGCACGTAGCCAATTGATTACTTAAATCTATATATTCCTGTTGCAATTTTTGAAATATAACGAGTTGTTCCTCTAACACCACGGTGCGACTTTCAGCCGTGGCAGCACGCTGCTGCCATTCCTCTTTTTGTAATGTCAAATGCAAATTAACCGTAGTCTGGTGATCCAGGGCTAACTGAAGGCTGTCATTCCGGGCCTGTAAAGAACTAAACCGGGATTCATGCAAAGTACGGCTAAGCCACCACGTTACCAGATAGGTAAATGCTGCAGTAAGGAAAATAGCAATTAATACTATGTTCATGAGGTATATTTTATTTTTTTATACAATGGGTTTATCAGCCAAAGCCTTTTCAACAGGTCCCTCAGCCACTATTTTATAATGATTTTCCAGATCAAAAGGATCAGTAAAAATTTCTTCCCAGGAATCACCAGCATATGTAAACGTGTAATCCACCCATTGTGCATTGCCGCAGTCAAAATGCAAAAACAGGCGGTCATTATCCCTGAATTCTGTTTTAAAATCAAAAATGCCTGGTTCATTTAGGCGTTTTAACAGCAAAACTTTATTATTCAAAAATATTTGAGCAGGTACTTGTGTGGGCATAACAGGCATTCCTAACACAATGTCAGGTTTTCCTTTATCTTCCCTGTACAGGACCCAATAACTGCGAGGCGCACTGACCTGGCTAAGATTTGTACAAGTGCATAATTTCAATTTATCTGATACAGTACACATAATATTTATATTAAGATTGATATTGTTTAATCATTTTCCTTCCCTTTCTTACAAGTTCGCTAACCAGTGTTTTAGGCGACAGCACCTTTACAGTTTCACCAAAGCTTAGCAGTTCCATCACAAGGTCATAAGTAATTTTAAGGTTCAATTGCAATACGATGTCACCGTTATTCTTTATTTCCACCCGATGCTGGGTATGATGAATCGGGTACGTTTCAAGGTAATGACCTTGATGCTTCGAACAAAGCAACAGGATTTTTTGCGGTGCAAGATTTTCATCATTTATAATACCAAATGAATGATCAAAAGATTCAAATACATTAACCGGGTATGAGGTACGGTAAGAAGTTTTGCTTACAGTAAGGTTTTCCATTCTGTCAAGCCCAAAGGTTTTCAGTTTATTATCACCGGTATCTACAGCCACCAGGTACCAGCGCCCCCTGGCCTCTTTTAATGCGAGTGGATGAACTACACGATATGATTGTATTTCACTCGTATAATTCAGGTGGCTGAACTCCAATACCTTTTTATTTCTGCAAGCATGAATTAATAATTCAGAATGTTCAAGACCGAATGGCCTGCGGCTCTCAAAAAATATAAAATCACTTAATTCCTGTCCATACCGGACAATTTGCAACATGTCGTATGCCTCCAGGATGCGACGGGTATGTGGCTGGCCTTCGGTTGAATCTTTAATCAGATAACGCTTATCTCCTTTTCTTTCATTAATTATTTCTATGCCAAACTGATCATTTATATCCCTGATATCACGTTGAAGTGTACGAATAGACAGGTTGAAATTCTTACCATGTATACCCGATTCAGTTTCTAGATGGTGCCTGAGCTGTTCAAAGGTGGCAGGGCCCCTTTCCAGTCGTTTTATAATTAAGGAAAACCTGGAAAGAAAAGTTTCTTTAGACATAAGGAATTAAATATAAAGGGTGAAGACGTCAAAGTGTGTCGCTGAAAAGGTATTTAATTCTTTTTATATGTGCAAATGATACGACACAACCTGGCGCCCAATGCGGATATATTTATCTATAAACTGTAATTATGAAATCATTTAAAGCCACCACACAACAATTGCATATAGTATTCGGGGTACAAGACTGTGCCAGCCACAATATGCTCAATTTTCATTTCCGTCATTCAATGCATTCCATGCAAAGAGCTGACCAACGCGGATTTCATAAACTTCACATTGCACTTGTATTGCATTACGGTCATCAAATATATAAACAAGGCCTTGTATTTTTTATATTGGGAGAACACCTGCCACATGCACTCTTAAAATATAAAGCACATCTTAAAAATTCTGTCGTAGTAGTTTCCGGAACTTCAAACCAGGTAATTACCTGCTATCGTTCAGTAAATCCATTTCGTCACATACGCCGGAAAAAGAAGTGGCTAACCATAAACAGTGAATAACCTGCATTATTAAACTTCTAATAATTTTTCGAAAATCTTTACCATAGCCAGCGTATCCTGCTCACAATAAGCCAAAAGCTGATTCTTGACCCTTTCAATTATTACAGGGTCAGTTTCTTTATTAAGATTGTAAAAAGCTGTACGGGCATTTCCTCCATTTGAAATAGCCAGGTCATCATATGTCATGCCTGGTACAAGTGCCGGCAACACTACTTTTATAGAGTAACGTCCTCCCATGCCCGGATCATAATAATCACGGTTTCGAAACGGCACCATCAGGTCTACCAATCGATCCTGTAACGCTTCTATTCTCCACTTTAACCCTGGAAACTCCGCTGCCAGTTCACTAAGCCTGGTTTTTTCAAAAGTTTTGTTATACACCAGAACGGTGCCTTTCTGACCCGTTACCTCAAGCAAGCTTTCAATAAATTCTTTTTGGGTGGAGGCTGTATTCGCAGCCAGGTAGCTTATATGTTGCAGGCAACCTCCTTGTTTTTGTTGCACATGCAGGGAATACTGGAAATTTACTGACCGGTATGGCCAATGTCCATCCTGTTCAGGAACCGCGGTCATCCAGGTTTCAAAATCCATAAAATATAATGGATAACTCACCCCACTAATAAAATGTTTTATAGCTTGTTTATTTATTCGTAATGGCATTTCTTCGATAATATCTGGCGGTTGATTCCAACAATGTCCTATAAAATCGCATGCATATGGTTTGTGGCAATGTTTACCGGTCTCTATCCCAGGGGCAAGATTAAGTTTCACCACTTTCTTCAAAGAATCTACTTTTAGTCCAACTTCATCCTGGAGAGGTATTACTTCTTTCAGTATACTCTGTTTATGAAATAATTTCCCAAGGTCAATAGTCCCTTTACGGATATATTTATTGTTTAAATGCACAATTGAAATGTCAGAGAGTGGCAAGCCTGTTTGACTTATTACATAAAACTGGAGTGCGGCATCCATAATAAAAGCCGGCTTCACACTACAACTGCTTTTCACTTCGTATGCCTTCCAGGTTGATCCTGTCTTTACTATAATATCCATGGCACATAGAACACCATTAAACTGGAAAGCAGCTTCATATATTACCTTCTGGCCTTCACGTATGTACCTGCTCGTGTCAGCTACGGATTGCTGCCAGGAATAAGCATCACCAGGACTGGCATCCACACCTCCCGGAAATAGTTCTCTCGCC